>JAGCYM010000061.1 GCA_017960805.1 Ruminococcus sp. | reverse complement strand
CATTCCAGTCACCTGTGTCGATAGCACAGCTGATAAGCGGAACATCATAAAGTGTCTGCTGTACTGTTGCATTTGAAGCAAGGTAAGGCAGTCTCATGAGCTTTGAAGGCTCAGCACCGATAATGCTCTTGAGCTTTGCATCTGTCTGATCGAACTCACTGCGGATCTCGGAAGCAGACTTCTGAGTCAGATAAGGATGTGTTGTTGTATGGTTTGCGATCTCCATGCCATTCTGATATGCATATCTTACAGTATCAGGGCTTGAGATCCAGTTGCCTACATAGAAGAATGTAGCATGGAAGCCATTCTTTACGAGAGCGTCGATTATTCTCTTCTCCTGTGTAGCATCTCTTGTACCGTCGTCGAAGCTGATTGCAACCATTGGTTTGCTAGGATCGATCCATGAGATATCTCCCTGCCCCTGAACTTCAGGCTCCTTGATCTCACCGACCGTACCACCGCCTATTGTTACCGAGGACTGAGTACCCTCTGCCGCAAACTGTACATCATCAACATAAAAATCATTTGTACCTTCTGTTGTCTCGATGTAGAAAATAAGATTCGTTGCCCCTGCAGGAATAGTATAAGCAGTGTTCTCGAGCTTTGTCCACTTCTTACCTTCAACATTTGCCTTTGCGATATTATCATAATTGGTTTCGCCAGAAGCATCCGTATACTGCAACTGAAGCTTCATCTCTTGTGCGGAACTTGTAGGCTGCATAACTGCTGCTGAAAAACTGTAAGTGCCGCCTGCAACAAAATCACCGGAAAGTGTGTAGCCGATACCATTCCACGCTTTTGTTCTTCCAGAAACCTTGACAGATTTATTTCCTGAATAATAATGGCTGCTTTCAGAAGAGATAGCTGAGTCACCTCTTGCTTCCCAGCTGCCTGTACCCGACTCAAAGGATTCTGTTACAGTCTTTATCGTTGGAGCAGAAGTTGTCGTTGTTGTAGTCGTCGTAGTGGTAGTTGTTGTAGTAGCTTCTGTTGTGGTAGTGGTGGTTGTAGTTGTGGTCGGAGTAGTTACTGAATAGTTCGCAGCAAAGCTAACTGGAAGCTTTGTAATGATGCCAGCGTCAAGCTGCTGGATGGCAAGTGCATCCATTGCAGTTACACCATCACCACGATTATATACATCTGCATTATCGAGTGCTGCTGCATCAAGCGGGTATTTATCCTTGTTAGCTACATACTGAAGAATAGCAACTGCATCAGCAACTGTAACCTTGCCATCCTTGTTTACATCTCCGTAATCAGGATCTGGTGCCTGATAAACAGTTGTTGTAGCTTCTGTTGTAGTCAGAACTGTTGTTGTGGGGGTAGTTGTTGTTGTTGTGGTTGTAGTAGTTGTAGTAGTTGTAGTAGTAGTTGTTGTCGTAGTGGTTGTCGCAACAGGCCCCTGTATCTGAGTACCCGGCTTTGCAACTATAGCTTCATCGATGCTGAAGTTTGCTGTATCATCCTCTGTCTCAACATAGAGGATATATCCTGAACCCTGCGGAAGTTTATAGTTCGTATTTGCCAGCTGTACATAATCTCCTGCTGACTGTCCGCTTGCTATATGCTCATATGCTGTCTCACCGGATGAATTTGTGTACTGAAGCGAAAGCATCATATTTCCTGATCCGGAAGCAATTACGCTGAAGCTGTACTCCTCCCCTGCCTTGAAGGTATTTGCATCGAGAGTCTTCATAGCGCCGTGCCATGATTTGCTTCTGCCGGAAATAGTCAGAGCCTTGCTGCCTACATAAGCTGGACTGCCAGTTGAAACAGTAGCTTCGCCTCTGCTCTCCCAGCTGTCATTGCTGCTTTCAAAAGTATCGTGATAGTAATATCCGTTTGCGTCAGGCTTGATAGGTTCAGCAGGAACAGGATCTGAACCGCCCTGGAAACCGCTGCCGTCGCTTGTCATTGTAACAACGAATGTTGATACACTGTTACCAGGAAGCTGACAGGTAAATGATGAGCCGCTCGCAGTCAGGCCCTTAGTCGCCGCGAGATTCTCGTTTGCTGAAGTTCTGTAGCGGTCAACGTTGGTAATGCTTCTTCCGCTCAGATTGAACTGCTGTGAAACTTCATTGGTACTGTTGTTTACAGCAACGATCTCAACCTGTGTGTCACTGTGCTTGTATGCAGAAACGTACAGGCCGCTGTTAGGCTGCTCAGTAGCATCGATACGTACATCACCGGGACGAATATACTTTGAATACTGAGCCATCATAAATCCACGCTTTGTAGGCTGACCGTCATCCTGTCCGATAAGGCTGTAGCTTCGGCGGATGTACCACCATACATAAGCGCTCATGTTACCTACAACCAGACCGTTATGGATATTTTCAGCTACCGTTATAGCCTCAGGGAAACGGTTCGCGGAATTGGTATCTGAGTTCGGAACATAAACCTCAGTCATCCAGATTTCCTTACCCGAGTTCTCCAGAGCAGGAAAATCCATCTTATCTCTTGGTGTTCCATAGAAATGAGTTCCGAAAAGGTCAATATTCGCATTAGCCTTTGAGTTGTTAAGAATCTTGTTATAATAGTCCCTGCCGTTGCCCCATGCGCCATACTGGAATGTTTCAGGCGACATAAGCTTTGCTTTTGTGCCAGACTTGACAGTCTGACCATAATTGGCAATGAAGTTTGTCGTTCTATCAGGACTCCAGTAAGTCCAGTCCGTTGAATAGTCCGGCTCATTCTGAACGGAAACAGAATACAAATTGACTCCCTGGCCCTCCACATACTTGATATAGTCATTTAAATGCTTGGCATACTGTGACTCTGCATTATCGTTCAGCACATACTTACCACCATTTGTTCCTCCGGAGCCAGCTTTACGCATGCTCGACGGTGGGTTCCACGGTGTAGCAAATACAGTAGCACCAAGCTTCTGAGCAGCCTTCGCTGTCGGAATAGCTTTTGACCAGGCACTCTGATCATCGCTGACATAGATACGAAGAACTGTCAGGCCAAGCTGATTATTACCGGTTCCGAATGCTGTCTGTACCTGTGCGTCGGTTAGATCATAGCCCTGCCACTCCGGCAGATTCATTCCTCCGAAGCCACGAATAGTCTGATATGTCTTGTTGGTGTTAATGGTACATGCTGAAGCAGCTTCTGCACTGAGATACGGTGCGGTGCCACTAAACACTGTCGACATTGAAAGCAGCATAGCGCTGCTTACTGCGCCCGACAGAAGGCGCATAATTTTTCCTCTGAATGACATTTGATTACCTCCCATTGATTATTCGTTTTCCCATTTCCCAAATGATAGTCAATCTTTCATCTGATTATATAATACAATATATGAATAAATTGTTAAACCCACATTCTGGGTATACAGTGGATAAAATCCGGATTGTCAGGATTTTTCATTTATTCTCTCTTATCGGATTTTTGACTCAAAGCTCCTCAGATTCAAAACAATTAAGTATTACAATCACTATCTATGAAAGAATGAGAATCTACAGATATGATGAAAAACACCCTTTAGAATCAGCACATTTTCGTGTCTGATCTAAAGGGTGTTTTATGGAATATATTTTCAACAGATCATTCTTCAGTAATGGTATAGTTTTCGATATCAAACAGTCCTTCCAGTCCTTCTTTGATATCTTTAAAGTCCTGGAACGTAAAGCCATCTTCACCTATACCAACAATTGGTTCAATTACAACATCCTCAAGTATCGGCTCATCGAAATCAAAGGTTTCTCTAGTTCCGTAAATCCTGTATGAAAGATCAACCGGAACATGTTCATTTTCGAAATACAGCTTTGTTCCATCAGTTTTTACACCAAATACTTTTAGTTTGCCAACAAGATCATTGAGGTCGATCTTAGAACCTTTATCGAGATAGTATACCTTAGCTTTTTCTCTGGACTCAGGTTCTGTCATATCAAGTATTGTAACCTTGACCCTGCCTTCATATTTCCTGTTTGGATCGGTGCGTGAAAGATCAAAATCAAGCTCAAGTCTGTTTCCGGCATAAATAATATTCTGTGTAACACTATCATAACCATCATGCTTTGCTTTAATCTTCACTTCTCCGAACCACTTAGGATCGAAATCAAGTACAAGTTTACCGTCCTTGTCTGTCTGACCGACTTTGTTGCCATTTATCATGATAGTAGATTTCGCAAGAGCTTTGTTGCCACTGTGAACATATATGGACGTCTTGCCTTCAGGGGTAAACAATTTTGTTTCGAACATAGCCTCTCTTACGGCTAATTTTTGCTCATCACTGTATCCTAAGGAGTTAGCGCTGAAGAGGAGAGAAACTGCGGCTTGATTAAAGTTGGTATTAGGAGTAAGATTAAACATAGAATTGAAGAACAGCTCAGCTACCTCATCGTCGAACATTCCTTTCTGAGTCATAAGATAGGCCGTGTGTGAAATAATCGTAGCATTTAGGTGTTCATCAACCTTTTTTTCTGTAAATGGTTTATAGTTCTCTCCACCGACCATTTCTGGATTACCATACGCTGTGGGATTTGTTGCACTTCTAACCTGATAATCATATTGATCCCAGTCACTTGGAAATTCATTTGCACTAAAATCCCAGTCCCTTGCAATAATTGATCCTATAGTATCAGCATATCCCTCATTAACAGTAGCTACTTCAACGCCGTCTTTCGGATGTACAATGTTATGAAATACTCCGTGTGTATACTCATGTCCTAATACACCTTTTCCAAAAAGTGGTACATCTTCAATAGCGCCAACAAGTATAACATTAGACTTCTTTATATATCCAGCACCTACCCAAGTTTCGCCGTTGGGAACAAACCACCCCAGATCCTTCAATATATCCAGAGCAGTATCTGTTGGGTTGTTCTGAGGGGTCAGTGAATCGCAGGGTTCTACAATAATTCTAAGCGGCATACCACCAATTCCGTCAAATGATTTCCAGCCAAATTGATAATTATAGTAATCGTAAGCATTCTGAACACTGCTGAGAGAACCAACTGAGTATTCAGTAAGCTTCTTTCCAAAATTACCTGTGCCAAATGCACCTGCCAAGAGGGAGATACTTCCGTCTGGATTTTCACCTGTTTTTATTGCACTTATCGGACTACTTCCGCCTAAAATACCTTTTGTTACAGCGGCTGATTCAAATGAGACCAAGCGGCCATCAGAAACATAGATATCACGTTTCGGATCACTGAAGAGATATCCTCCGATAGCATTCTTTTCAAGTTCAACTGTGTATACTGTATCGTATACATTGACATCGACCACTTCTGTTTCTGCGGCGATCAGATTGTTTTCAGATACTATCTCACAATTATCCGCATCAAGGATTAGCTGTACAGATTTTTCGGACCCTGTAACACTGATATCATATACGAGCTTAGCTGAACCGCTTTCAGAATGAGGAATAATTGTAAGTTCAGAACTCAAAATTCTTGGATCATCACCGGATAACTCTTTTGCAACTGCTTCTGCTTCATCCAGTGTCTTTGAAGGAGTTGTACTGATATCAACCTGAGTATATGTTCCATTAATGCGCTCAACTTTTCCATCAGAATTTACTGTAACTATAATAACATTTCCGTAGACCGGAACATCATTCAGCACTTGCTGGAATCTATAATAGCTGATTCCCTTGTATTTGTTTCCTTCTACAAATGTGAGTTCAGCATATGCATCTTTTATCCCCATATCCCAGGAATGTTTAGAGATAAACTCCAGAGCTTCTTCTTGTGAATTGACTGTTTCATCAAATGAGCCGCTCAGGAACTGAAAATCCCCGTTTTCATCATGACTGATCTGAGTCAAACTACTTGATGAAGGTCCCTGTAGAGAATCTTTCTTGTCTTTTCTTGCATCTATGAAGTGCTTTAATAGGAAAATATCCCCGATAACCAGTCCTATGACAATGACTATGCCAATTAAGAATACTGGCAGAAATAGTTTCTTTTTCTTCTTAACCGGCTGAGCAACGGTATTATATACCGGATTTTGGTACTGATACTGTGGCTGAACCTGGTTCTGAAAAGGAACCTGGGTATTATTGTTCACATTTACTTGGCCTTGCGGCGGTTGCTGAGCGTTATTTACCGAATTCTGTTCCATCCTTAAATCCTCTCTGTTTCATTTCCTGATTGTTTACGTCATCTTTGGTCAACAGTACTGAAAAATCACTATATTTCAGGCAAATATAATTATAGCACCGACTGTTTATTATGTCAATCGGATTACAAGCTGTATAAATCACCATAAAAGGAAAAGAGATATCCGATTGCACCATAAAGCCGATAGCTTTATAGTTCAATCTTGGTCAAGCAGTAAAATGTCAAAAAAGCTTCAGATCTAAAAATCCAAACAATCAGTGGATATTCGGATGAAAACATGCAATTTCATTTGACGGATTTTAGTTTCAATCTAGCAGAATAACAAATAAAAACTATTCAGATAATCAGCCATTTTTGACTTGCTTTAGTTAATTTCGCATGATATAATAATTGAAAAAGGAATATTTTCCTGAATAACGACATGGTAGGTGAACATAATGATATTCAAAAGAACCACCGCAGCTATTCTTTCAGCTGCTATTATTCCATTTTCATCATGCAATCTTATTGCCTTGTCTCCTTCAACAGCTTTTGCTGAAGAAAAGGTCTCTGAAACCGAACTGCCTGACTGGATACCTTCAAGCTATGAATCGGCACTTGAATTCCGTAACACATATGGTACAACCCATATCGAAAACGGTCTTCTCTGCATAGTATTCAAGGAAGACAGAGAATGTGAGCGCAAAGGCGAAACACAAGGTAAACCTCACTATAGCTTCTCAGCTACAAAAGATATAATGGAACAGCTCAGCTGTGAAACTTACGGTACTGATGCCTGCAGATATGATTATGAAGTCGTTGTCTTCAAGCCATTGAAATCAGGCAATTTTGAGATAGCACTGGCTGACAACTGGGTCAGATCTTCATCACTTGAGCCACAATTTGGTTATGTTCACTATATAGATTATTTCACATTCTCTATTGATGAAAACAAGAACATCGAACAAACCGACCGTTTCAGCTGGATGCCCGACTGCCTGACGGAATATAAGGAATATGTTAAGAAGAACGGAGAAGTATCGGTTAAAGATAATCTTCTTGTTTTTGCTCTTGATTCCGCTAACGGTACACCTTTCAGGTGGCTTAAGAAGTATACCGGATTTGGTGAGTATTTTCAACAATATGAATTATATGACTGCAGTGAAGAAACTGAAATAATACCTGATGGCGGAACACAGCATCTCCTGGAAGTCTTTGAAGCTAAGAAAGACGGCTGCGCCTCAATAGCATATGAATTAACTGACAAACCTACTCAAGATGAAGATGGTGAAGTTCAAAGAGAACTCTGTGCTGAATGTGCTATCACAGATAACGCTAAGACAATTCTTCTGCCCGAAATGATTAGGATGAAGGCAGTTGATGCAGATACAGGTGAACTCCTTGATCCTCTTCCCGCACTCAATCCAAAGATCAATGTTGGGAATGATATTGACTATTCAGCTAAGATCGATTTCACCACAAATCCATACATATGGAAAGACGGAATGCACCTAAACTATAGTACATTCCAGCTGGAGCTAAAGTATCTGCCACATGGATATGTTTTACCTGAAGATTATTATCAGGCAACAAAATACGAAAATGGCGCCATTGATATAGTATACAAGCTGAAGAAGCTAACCGGAGAACCTGAAGCCGGACAGGTAAAGGTAACTCTTATAGACAGCGATACCGGAGAACTTATAACTGACGAATATCTCAAGGAGAATCCGTTCCTGTTCAAGCAGCAGCTTATGGTTGGTAGAGATATCTCTTCATATACTATTGAGACAAATCCATGCATTTTTAAAGCTTACGAGTTTTCATCCGTTTATGACAAGGATAATTCTGCAGGTTACTGGAACAATCAGCTTGCAGATGAGCCTGAAATAAAAGAAAATGAAAACGGATCAGTTGAACTCACATTCAAATATCCAACCAGAATCAAAGGAGATATTAACGGCGACGGAATATTCAGTATCTCTGATGCAGTCTTACTTCAGAAATGGCTGCTTGGCGCTCCCAACACAATAATCAAGAACTGGGAATGCGCAGATTTCTGCAAAGACGGTCAACTTGACAGCTTTGATCTGTGCCTGATGAAAAAATCACTCCTTGAAATAATGAAAATTCCTGTTTCTCTTAGTATCCACGAAACCGGCGGAATCATGGGAATGCATGACAAGTGGGATATCTATGAAAGCAATGGTAAATTCTTTGTATCCAAGCAGGATATGAGACGTGAAACTCCGCCCAAAATTGTAGAGATTCCTGAACAAGATTACAGAAGCATTATGTCCATCGACTATTCTGAGATAATTAACAAAGATTTGAGAACTCTTCCTAGATATATAAGTGATGACATTTATAATTACACTTTTTTCTCATACGCAGATGGAACTGAAGCTGAAACTGATGCAGGTATGAGTAGTGTTCTCTATCAGCTTGAAGCAATATTTGATGAAAATAAGGAACACGTCATAGAAGCTTCCAACGTTCCTGTTGAGGTAGTTCTGTCACAATATGGCGGAATCGAAGGCGGTACACAATCTAATATCCGATTCTACTATGAAGATGGCAAATATTTCATGAGCAGGAAAATACGGACTTCTGGTAATTCTGATCCTGTTATAACCAGAATCACCGAAAGAGATTACCGCCAAATAATGTCCATCGACTATAGATCATATGTTGATGAACCTGATCCTAATCAAGGTGTGGATAACATTCACTTTTTCACCCATGTCACTTATTCCGATGGCTCCATAATAACATGCAAGGCCATCATAGGCGATCTTTTCGATATTATTGAAAGGCTTGAAAACCAATAAAAGAACATTTCTTTTTGAAAGGGCTCTCATTGTGAGGGCCCTTTGAATTTAGGCAATGGGAAACGACCTATTATTTCATCTTTCTCTCCATTAGTAATAAACTTTATGATATAAATTTTCCTTGATTAAATCATACATTTATAGTATAATATAAGTAATTCATTTCGGAGGTGGCTTAATGAGCTATTCAAAAAAGCCTATCATTGCTGTAGTTACCGCTCTGGCAAACGGATTTGCAGAGAAGGAACTGCTTAGCGGCATCATCTCAGAAAATAAAAAAAACGGATATTATACAGTCGTTTTCTCTAATATATATAACATTGTTCAGCCAGAAGACGATCTGCTGTGTGAACAGAAGATATACAATTTTGTCAACTCCACTGATATAAGCGGCATTATACTTCTGTGTGAATCATTCATCGTTGAACACATACGCGAAAGCATCGCTTCTGTTCTCAAAGGAACAAACGTCCCAATAATCGGTATCGGTACACGTCTTAAGGAATATGAAGTTCTTGACTATACACTTCTCAGTACTGATGATACTTCTGATATTGAGGAACTGACTTCACACCTGATATGTGAACATGGATTCACAGACATTGCACTCCTGACAGGTATGAAAGAAATAGAGTCATCACACCTTCGTGTAGATGGATATCTCAAAGCTTTAAACGCTCACGGAATCACTCCAGATGAAAACAAGATTTACTACGGTGACTTCTGGTTTACTTCCGGCGAGCAGCTCGCTGACAGATATATCTCCGGAGAACTGAGTTTTCCACAGGCTGTTGTCTGCGCTAACGATATAATGGCATATGGTATGCTTCGACGTTTTTCAGAAGCGGGAGTAAAAGTACCTGATCAGATTACCATAGTAAGTTATGAGTATTCAGACATAAGGATATACTATTCTCCGGCACTGACCTCGCTCAGAAAAGACCGACGCTCTCTTGGCGCTGCAGCGGCAAAGCGTCTCCAGCATGTGCTCGAAGGTAAAACACCTCCGGAATTCACTCCTCCAAGAGGAAAGTTCATATTAGGAAACAGCTGTCCGTGCAAAGCTGACGAAGCTCAGTCTCTTTCAGAACTCAGAGACGCTGAACGCCGAAAGAATTTTACAGACCTCAGCCTTTTCAGCACTATGGAGCATAAGCTGACCCTATGCCATGATATGGATGAATTTATCAGCATAATAAGCGCTCACCAGTGGATGATACAGGATAAGAAGAATATATATATGTGCCTTTACTCTGACTGGAATGAGCTGACTCCAGATTATTCACATATCATGCGATCAGTCAGCATGCTCGACACAAATCAGGCTTTTGAGATGAATCATTATGACATTCGTTCTTTCTTCGTCCGTAATCATGATGCTTCTGTATGTTACCTGAACCCACTATTCTCCGGACAAAGGCTCTTCGGGTATATGGCGCTTCTTTACACCTCAGATACCAGCTACGATGATGTTTACAGACACTGGCTGAAATCAGTTTCAATAGGTCTGGAGTTCCTACGTCTGAAGAATGATATCCGATACCTGATCAGCTGTCAGAACGTTTCAGAGTACAGAGACACTCTGACTGGCATGAATAACAAAAAGGGACTTCGAAGATCATTCCAGGCTATTCGTGTGCATGACAACAAGAAGCTGTACTTTGTCACACTGCGAGTTGATCTTTTCCCTCGTCAGCTCAATGACAATGAAATACGCCGCAGAACAGAAGCCATCATGGGCGTTTCAAGTACAATAGCAAGATTCTGCGGAAATCACGATATCTCAGGCCGTGTTAGTGATGATACATTTGTCTGTCTTGTACAAAGCACGGCGGAACCTGAAATCATATCCGATCTTCTAAGTTCTATACTGCTGCAGGAAAAATCATATATCAATTACGCCGGAACAAGTTCTTTCGCATGCTGTGCTATTCCATGCGATGATTCTGACTTTGATGAGCTGTTATCGAAGTGTTCCGACATAATAAGAGACGAACACAGCAGGCTCACCAAACTTCGAAAGAACAGATATTATAAGGATATGCTCAGTGTTCGTAACCGAATGTATGCATCCACTGAAGCTACATTTGAACCAGACAGTGAAAACAGCTATACAGACAGAATAGATTTTTTCCGTCGCAATTACAAAAGCTGTTTCGGAACAGCCTTCCATCAGGACTGCATAAACGCCAGACTTGCTAAAGCAAAGTATTACCTTGCAACCACTTCACTGGCTATAACAGATATCTCTGAAAGATGCGGATATGTTGATTACAAGTATTTTCAGCGCCAGTTTGCTGCAAATATGGGTATTCCAGCACTTCGGTACAGAAATCTGATTAAGGGATAAATGCAGATTTCGTCCACTGATATAAAACTTTATGGGTTGATACTATTCCTCATTGGTTGTAAAATAGTTATGAAATGATGTGTTCGTAACTATTAATCAATCAAGGAGGAATGTTTTTATGAAGATTACAAAGATAGTTTCATCTGTTACTGCAGCATTTATGCTGCTGACATCAATAGCTTCAACTACACCAACACCGACATACGCTGCAGAGGAAATGCGTGATATAACTACTATGGAACTTGTCAGAGATATGGGAATCGGTATCAATCTTGGAAATACTTTTGAAGCTTGTCCTGACTGGTACGGTGAAGACTGGATAGCTAAATGGAGTGACGGTAAGCCGCAGAACTATGAAACGGCATGGGGAAGTCCTGTAGTTACCAAAGAAATGATCGAGGGTATGGCTAAGGAAGGCTTCGGCGTTCTTCGAATTCCGGTTGCTTGGTCAAATATGATGGAACATGATGGTACATATACGATAAACCCTGAATACGACGCTCGCATCCATGAAGTTGTTGACTGGACTATTGAAAGCGGCATGTACTGCATTATCAATATTCACTGGGACGGCGGCTGGGTTAACAAATTCCCGGACGACAAGGATGAAAGCATGAAGCGCTACACACATATGTGGGAGCAGATTGCTGACAGCTTCAAAGATTACAGTGACTACCTTATGTTTGAATCACAGAATGAGGAGCTCGGTTGGGAAAGCTTGTGGAACCCATGGGGCGGAACAGAAGGAAAAGCAGAATCATATGCTCTCTGTAACGAGATTAATCAAAAATTTGTTGATGTTGTCAGAAAGTCAGGCGGAAACAACGCAAAGCGTCATCTGCTGATATCGGGATATAACACCGGATTTGACCGCACCTGCGATCCTCTCTTCAAAATGCCGAATGATCCTGCCAACAGAATGGCAGTATCAGTTCATTACTATACACCTGCTGGTTTCTGTATCCTTGAAGATAAGGATGAATCATGGGCAAAGGCGCGCAGCACCTGGGGCACCGATGACGATTACAAGGAGCTCAACGAATGGATGGATATGATGAAGAACAACTATATCGCTAAGGGTATCCCAGTAATCATAGGCGAATATGGCTGTCCTACAAAAGGCAAGGATCCCGATTCCGTAAGGCTCTTCCTCAGTTCAGTTTGTAAAGCTGCTTATGAACGTCAGCTCTGTCCTGTACTCTGGTCAACTCCTGATGCCAAATCCGATGACGGAGTTGTTACAAAGGGACATTATGATCGTACGAATTACAAGCTAACTGATCAGGAACTCCAGAAAGAACTGTTTAAAATAGGCGGTAAAGAATATTCACCTAAGCAGACAACCCCTGCTGAAGTTAAAGGAGATGTAAACGGCGACGGCAAATTTGAAGTTTCCGATCTCGTAACACTCAGCAAATGGTTACTCGGCAACAAAGAAGTAACACTCACAGAGTGGAAGAATGCTGACTTTGACGGTGATGGCAGAGTAGATTCTTATGATCTCTGCCTTATGAGAAAAGCAATCCTCGAAAAGTAAAATTTCCCCAAAAAGGAACCGAACCCTGTACCCCGGGCCCGGTTCTTTTTTTTATAAAAAAATAGAACCGGTATTTAAAAAAGGCAATGATTTAGTCAATAAGGGCCTTGTTTGAGTATGATTGCTTTCACAATTCGCACTCAAATGATTTGTAGTGAGATATTATCATTTACTATATCAACAATGATCACTTGCTCCGCTCTTAAATGTCAAAAAAAGTCGCCATTTTTTGTACAAATAGATAGGAAGTATTTACACTTTGTTCTTCTATTTGACCCCCCTTATATGTTATAATTAAGATGTAATGATATGTTGAAGATTGAAAAGGCATCTCATTTTGACAACAACGGAGGTAATGATATGGACATTAAGAAGATAATGTGCTCTGTATGCACAGCTGCTTTATCAGCAAACATTTTTCCTGTAACTGCCACTGTAGCCGCAGACGACCAATCATCACTTATTGATGTCAGTGGCTTTATTATCCATGATGAGAATTTCGTTCATCTTAGCAAAGGCACATATCTCAGGGATGTTTCATATCTCTTCAACGATCAGGACAAAGTTCCTTCAAGTCCTGACAATCTTAAGATATCAACTGAAATCTGGGAAAAAACATCACGAGATAACTGGACTCCTAATCAGCAGATGGAATATGGACCAGCTTCATTCTACATGGATCTTGGAGCAAATTATGTTATAACCGCTATCGCATTTCTTGATACTAACGGCACTCCGACGTGGACAGTTTCAGATGGTGAACCTTTCAGCTGGAATGATATCGCCGAAGTCTCCATGAACACATATAATTCATGGAGAGCCGTAAAATTTGAAAAACCTGAAGCGACACGATATCTTCACTTCAGTTCTGATTACTGTGACAGCGGTGTAAGTGAGATCGCGCTATACGGATATAAAGCCTCAGAACTTACTGCTGAGCAGAAGCTGAAAACAGCTCCCGTTCCGAAAAACAATAGTAATTCCGACAGTGGAATTTATGCCGGGAAACGAGTTGGATTCAATGCTTTCATCGATGATCCGATGACTGCTATGATGGCAGCAGGAGCAATTCGTGAATATCATAATCTCAGCTGGCTGCTTGACAGTGACTGCAAGGTCAAATTCACTCAGGGCAGCTGGGGAGACATGGACAGATACTATTCATCTCTTCACGACCAAGGGATCAATATCATCCCCTGCTTCCAGGGAGGAAGTACAGCAATATCCGGCGGCGAAAAATCTTATGAAATCCCTGTTGCCAAGGATGCTGATACTCTTGATCCCCAAAGCTATTCAATTCATGCACAGGCAATGTATCAGGTTGCTGCACGTTATGGTCACAACAAGAACGTTGATCCAGCTACCATCAACATCACTGATGCCCAGGAAGTTAAACTCGGACTTGGTTATCTGACCGCTCTTGAGAACTCAAACGAGCCGAATAAAAGCTGGGCAGGAAAGGCTAATTATTTCTCACCTTACGAACTGGCTGCAATGTGTTCCGCCGATTTCGATGGACATGAAGGGACTATTCCAAACGCAGGTGTACACGCGGCAGATCCCGACTTCAAACTTGCGATGGGCGGACTTGTAGGATACTCAACCATTCTGCAGTATCTTGATGAAATGAAGCTTTGGTTTGACTACAACAGAAAAGACGGGAAATTCGCTGTTGACATCATAAACGTTCATATAGGCCCTGACGGTGAGAATATTGAAAACGGAAGCTACTCATATACAATTGATGCGCTTAACAAATGGATAGAAGAAAACGCTCCCGGTACTGAACTCTGGATATCAGAATTTGAAGTGCCAATGTCTGACTGTGAAGTTGAAGGCGTTGACAATCATGACAACGAAGACTATCAGCTCAAGTACGCACAGCGTGTTGCCAGAACTTATCTGCGTGCCCTATCCACACCGTCTGTAAGCTATATCACCAAATTCCAGCTTCGTGATGAGGGTGAAGGCGTATACTATAATTCAGGACTAGTCACTCAGAAAGGCTCATGGAATAAGAAACTCGCGTGGTATTACCTGTCATGCATGACAAACACACTAAGCGATGCACGATTCTCTAGTTTCAGCAGTGATGACGATAACTTCATTTATTCATTCAGAAACGGCCGGGGAATAATTAAATGCGCTTTCACTACCGGAGAAGCAGGAAAATATGAAATATCTTCTGAAGGAAAGAAATACGCTTACCTCACCACTCCACAAATGGGACTTGCTGAGGGCAAGACCGAAGAATTATCTGTCAAAGACGGCAAGGTAACCATTGATCTTAACGGCACACCTGTATACCTCACTTTCTCTGACAGACCAAAAGTCATTATTGGAAACAAATATTCCAAGCTTATTCCTGATGAGATCTGCCTGTCAGCTGACAAATCAACTGAGGTATGTGACCTGAAGGCAACTCCGAAAGATTCTGTTCTTGGCAGAGCTTACCGCATGTTTGATGAACCTGATTCAATGCCAGATCCGATCTATGGTGATAACGCTAAAACTCCGGAAACAAATGTCAGCGGATCATCCGTAACATTCTATGCATTCTTCGATAAATCTTGTGTATTCAACGGATTTGCAGTCTTTGACACCTATGGTACAGGAGGTATCTCCGTATATGATGCCAAAACTGACAAACTACTCTGGAGCAATGCTCTTGACAGTTACATGAGTCGTTCTGTAACCCTTACTAATGATTCCGCCCCTACTGATTGCCTCAAAATAGTCAAGGAAGGCGGCGATATGAACGAGCTAGCCCTGTATGGCTATGTCTCCCCTTTCAGGAACTGGGATGCAGATTCTGATGGAATAGTCGATTCGTTTGACCTTATCGCAATAAGGAAAAGCGTCATCGATCGGACAGGATACACTGTATCAGATCTTGTTGGTATATCCTCATTCCTTCTTGGCGAACCGTAATAATCAGAATATCGAAAAACGGACTTCCGTTTTTGTATTGTTTGATATACACAGAAAATCAGGTCTGTTTTCATTTGCTTATATGTTATACCTAACCATTTGGAAAAATGCTATTATATTTTCAAATAAGTAATACCAATATCAGGATTTCAAAAAACATAAAAAAACGGCATCAGATATCATTTGATGATGATTTGGTGCCGTTTCTTTTTTCAATTATTCAGACTTTGAAATCTCACATTGACTATTCAGACAGTTTTCAACTGATTTCCCATATCACGGTAACCGTATCAGATACAGTAATATCATCAGGTTCTATGTCTATTCCGTAAGAAGATGCTCCTATGGAATCTGAACTAACAGCACATGCCTTCATCAGTGTTCTGTTCATTGGACGGACTTCAAAATCAATCTCACCCCAGGAATAATCAATATTCTGTATATCTTTGATTGAAACACCAGCAGCTGACGCAATTACAGCTGCCTTTTCTTTTGCATCATTAACAGCATTTCCCAGAAGTGTATTCTTAGCCTTTTCTTGATCTTTCACTGTATAGCTTAAACGTATTTCAGGATTCAGCTCACTGTTTCCAAGTGCATAGAGAATCTTTCCGAGGCGCTCATTGTCCGAATCAAATTCAATTTTCAGAAGATGATGGTAACGATATCCTACCATACGTTGCTTGTAAATGCCGTTTTCTTCGTAGTTTTCATACTCTGCATCCACATCAAAACTCAGTGTTTTAAGGTCCTGACGTTCAAACCCATAATCTGAAATAATATCTTTCAGACTTTCGGCATCTTCGGAAGAATGACGAATGGTTTCAGAATATTCAGGATATATTCCTGTGATTGTAATAGTTATTCTTGTAGTATCAGGTCTGAGTCTGATCATTCCTTTGCCAGTAACTTTAATTGTCTTCAATCTAATCAACTCCTATCATTTGGTTTTCATTTTCGTCTTAATCATGATTCTACATCAGAAGGCAATATTTCATACCTGTTGAAAACCGTTTCCTCTATATACGCTTTTTTCAGTTCAGTCAGTTCCCTGAAATGCGGTGTTTCCATGTGTAGCTGTACAGATTCAAGAGAACTCCACACTTCAAGCAATATGATCTCGTTATCATTATCAGGGCTGAAATAATATTCGTATTTCTCAATTCCTGCTTCAGCTCTTGCAGAATCAGCTATCCCCCTCTTAATAATCTCCTTGTAGAATTCATCTCGTTTTCCATTCTTCGTGAAATAGTGTACTTCAACCAATCTTCTCATTTTAATGCTCCTAACGGCTCCTATGAACCTATTTTTACAGACAGTATTCCAATTCTTAAACATTTAACAGAAGCTACTGTTCTTTACCGCATAATACATGTTACAAAACTACTATACCATACATTGAGGTGAAAATCAATGAAATGGTATGAAAGCACTGATTTCTTCGCATCATCTTCAAAAAACACATCATTGTTCACAAAAAATACTCGCACTATTTGTACAATCAAACGAAACCAAATCGCAAGCATTGACTTGGAGTAAACTCCAGGGTGTATAATAAGAACACACATTGCAGGAGGTGGTATTCTTTGACAATAAAGGAAGTATGCCAGAAATATAATGTGACTCCCGATACACTCAGATACTATGAACGAATCGGAGTCATACCTGAAGTTCACCGCACCCCAGGTGGAATACGCGATTACAACGAAGAAGACATCAAGTGGGTTGAAACAGCAACGTGCTTCAGAAGTGCTGGAATGCCTATAGAACTCCTGATTGAATATGTCAAACTCTTCAAAGAAGGTAACAACACCATCAGTGCAAGGTGCGAGCTCCTGAAGGAAGCAAGAGAACGCATTCTTGAAGAGCGAAGGAAATATGATGAAGCACTTGAAAAAATGAACTATAAGATCAGAGTATATGAAAAGGCAGTTAAAACAGGATTTCTTGAATGGGATGATGATTCAAACTGCTGCAGTTACAATAAACAAAAGGAGAAAGAGTAACATGTATATCGAAAAAATCAATTCACCATCTGACATAAAAAGCCTTGACATAAATCAGCTCAACACCCTCGCCGCTGAAATCAGAAGCGGCCTTATGAAACGTCTTTCAAAACGCGGAGGTCATTTCGGACCTAACTTCGGATTCGTAGAAGCAACTATTGCTCTGCATTATGTTTTCGATTCGCCAAAGGATAAATTCGTATTTGATGTTTCACATCAGTGCTATACCCATAAAATGCTCACAGGACGCAAAGAAGCTTTTTTCAACGATGAGCGTTTCAACGATATCTCAGGATATACAAATCCTGAAGAGAGTGAACATGATTTCTTCAAAGTCGGTCACACCTCAACATCAGTAAGCCTTGCGTGCGGACTCGTTAAAGGACGCGACGTCAAAGGCGAAACCGGCAATATAGTAGCCATTATCGGTGATGGTTCTCTCAGCGGTGGCGAAGCTCTTGAGGGAATCGATTTTGCCGCTGAACTTGAAAGCAACTTTATAATCATCGTAAATGACAATGACATGTCCATTGCAGAAAACCACGGCGGACTGTATAAGAACCTCAAGGCTCTCCGTGATTCCGAAGGGCACTGCGAATGTAATCTGTTCAGAGCTATGGGTCTTGATTACCTATATGTATCAGACGGAAACAATATCGCTCAGCTTATAGAGGCGTTCAAAAAAGTGAAGGATATTGATCATCCCATCGTTGTGCATATGAAGACAGTGAAGGGCAAGGGATACAGACCTGCTGAAACGCATAAGGAAGAATGGCACTGGCATATGCCGTTCAATCCAGAGACAGGCGAAATGCTTGCTTCATGGAGTGGCGAAAATTATGGTAATCTGACGTGTGATTATCTGATGCAGAAAATGAAGAATGATAAAAGTGTTGTTACCATAACCGCAGCGGTCCCGACCAATATCGGATTTACAGAAGATAAGCGAAAGGCTGCAGGAAGCCAGTTTATAGACGTTGGCATTGCTGAAGAGCACGCTGTCGCTATGGCTTCCGGAATCGCAAAAGCGGGAGGGAAGCCTGTATTTGCCACACATTCAAGTTTCTTTCAGAGGACTTATGATCAGATTTCTCAGGATCTTTGCATAAACAGCAGTCCAGCCACTTTGCTCGTGAATACAGCATCTGTTTATGGAATGCATGATATAACACATCTCGGACTCTTTGACATTCCCATGATGTCAAATATCCCGAACCTTGTATATCTTGCTCCTACAAACTGTGAAGAATACTTTGCGATGCTAGACTGGAGCATCGAACAAAACAGATATCCCGTCGCTATCCGTATTCCATGCAACGGTGTTATCCACACCGATACAACTGAGGACACTGATTACAGTGAAATAAACAGATACAGAATAACCAGGCAGGGCAAAGATGTCGCCATAATTGCTCTCGGGGATTTCTATCAGATAGGTGAAAAGCTGGCAGATCTCATATCGGAAAAGGCCGGGATCTCCCCTACTCTCATCAATCCCAGATATATAACCGGTATAGATACTTCCATGCTTGAGCAGATAAGATCAGATCATTCAATAGTTATCACTCTTGAGGACGGAATCCTTGATGGCGGTTTCGGTGAAAAGATATCCCGATTCTACGGAAGCTCTGATATCAAGGTATATAATTTCGGACTGAAAAAAGAATTTGTTGACAGATATGCAGTCGAGGATATCCTTAGAGCTAATAATCTAACACCAGATCAGATATATAATGTGATCTGGCACAATTAATCATTTGCCGCAGACAATCAGTTCTGCGGCTTTTTGTTTTTCCTGAATATGTTAATCCATAATTTACAATTTTTCACTTGAAATCCGCACAATTGTATGATAAAATACATAATAAGTAATTGTATTTTGTTGTTCTTAAAGAACACTGGCACAATCCCTTTTCAAGGAAGTGATGAAATTAATGGAGAAACGAAAAAGAATTGCACTATTTGTCGGACAAGCAGATGAATCATATCAGAGCCGTTTTATAACCGGCTTTCTGAATAATGCTTTTGCAAGCGGATATGATGTATGTGTTTTTTCTATGTACCGCAAATACCAGGATACACTTGAACGTGAACAAGGTGACTCAAATATCTTCTCCTTGATGAATCCTGACCAGTTCAACGGAGCAGTGATTCTAAAGGATAGTATACAGACAGAAAACGCAGCTGAGAAGCTTGAACTTCATCTGAAAGAGATATTCAAAAAAACTATTGTTATTATTGAGAAGGAAA
The DNA here is from genome assembly GCA_017960805.1 of Ruminococcus sp. GTDB lineage: Bacteria > Bacillota > Clostridia > Oscillospirales > Ruminococcaceae > Ruminococcus. Next base: position 5,583 of record JAGCYM010000061.1, on the reverse strand, counting down.
GTGACCTCTTCCCAAGTATCTGTACTGACTGCTATTCCGCGATCTTTGAACTCATCAACCATCTTATAAAAGTTCACGGATGCAAAGACATCGCTTTCCTTTCAGGAAAGAAATGGCACAAGCATTCAAAGGAACGCTTACAGGGATACCTCGACGCAATGGCAAAGGCAGGCTTGCCTGTATCCGAAGACCGTATATTCTATGGTGATTTCTGGTATCAGAGCGGCGAAGTTTTTGCCGAGGAACTGATGAAATATAAAGATAATCTTCCTGATGCGGTTGCCTGCGCAAATGACCAGATGGCCATAGGCCTCTGCAAGGCATTAAATGAGCAAGGGATACGTGTTCCCGAAGACATCGCCGTTGTTGGATTTGACTCAACATTCGAAGGTCAGACCAGCCCGAAACCGATCACTTCTGGACTGATCCCCGCGGAAGAATTCGGAGAGTACGCATTCCACTTCCTCATAGACAGAATAAACGGCAAAATGCCTGAGTCATTCAAACTGAAACCACAACTTCTCATAGGAGAGAGCTGTGGTTGCCACTGTGAGTCAATGCCTAAATATGAAATAAAGCGCGATACATGGGGAACCGATATTTCAGAAGAAAACTATGACTCAGTATTCAATACGATGGATGAATGTCTTATCACTCAGTCATCCCTTCAGGAATACCTTGACACGGTCTACTCCTATGCATATCAGCTTCGAGGCGCTGAAGAATTCCACCTATGTCTGCCATATGAGTGGAAAAAAATGAGTCCCAATGTGCACATAAAAAACAATGGTTACTCCCAGCAGATGATACACGCTATACGTTATTGTACTGATCGTAAGAATAATCTGTCAGGAATCAGTGAATGCTTTGATACATCTGAAATGCTTCCTGAATTATATGAAAAACACGATTCTCCCATGGCATACTTTTTCACCCCGCTCTTTTTTGAAAAGGAATGCTTTGGTTATGCTTGTATAAGCTACGGAAGCGCTCTGCGCAGCTATGACAGGACATATGCGCGCTGGATAAACTCGGTTTGCCGAGGATTTGAAATACTGAGACGTAACCTTGCTCTCGAACATATGCATGAACAGCTCGAGCGACTCCACACAAATAAATTCGCATTTGCAAACCACGCTTTTGAAAGTCTGGATAGTGATGAAAAACAGCAATACAGACTTGTATCAAAGATACTTGATGAAAATCTTCTTGAATATCATTTCCAGCCTATTGTCAGTGCGGTTGACGGCAGTGTTTATGCATATGAAGCACTCATGCGACCAAAAACCAACTCTAAAATTTCTCCTCTTTCTATTATCAAATATGCTTCCATGCAGGAGAGACTCTCTGATTTAGAACGTTCAACCTTCCTCAATGTTCTTCATTACATAGATGAAAACGAGAAAAGCTTTGGTGATGCAAGAGTATTTATCAACAGTATTCCCGGAGTTAGTGTCGGTGAATCAGCAATTGAAGAGGTCGACTCCTTCCTCGCCGCACACTCAGACAGAGTTGTTGTCGAGCTGACAGAAGAAACCGAACTTAAGGATTCAGAACTTGAAGTCCTCAAAGAATATTTCGGTAAAATGCATATAAACATAGCCGTAGATGACTATGGCTCAGGCTATTCAAACGTCAGCAACCTTCTGAGATACATGCCGGATTATGTCAAGATCGATCGTTCTCTTCTCAGTGAGATACATGAGTATCCACAGAAGCAGCACTTTGTCCGTGAAATAATTGACTTCTGCCATGATAATGGTATCAAGGCACTTGCCGAAGGCGTTGAAACAACAGAGGAACTGCAGACTGTGATACACCTGGGAGTAGATCTTATACAGGGTTTCTATACTGCCAGACCATCTGCAGAAATTATTACTCAGATAGACGAGAAATGCCGGAGCGAGATAAAGCATTATTATCAGGAACGTACAGACGGCAACACTAAGCGAGTCTATATAGCAGGCAAAACCAACCGTGTTTCACTGGCAAAACTCGTAAAGGATGAATGTACTGATATAATAATCGGACATGATGAGATGCTGTATAAGGATATTTCCATCATCGGAACTCCGCAGATGAAAACAGAGATCCATCTTATTATTGCTCCCAATTACATCGGGCACATCACACTCGAGGACGTCTATTTCTCGAATGTAAAGAATCGTCCATGTATCGAACTTGGTGAAAACTCAAGTGTAACACTCGTTCTTGTCGGTTCAAATACACTTGCAGGATCAGGAATCCAGATCCCTGAGTCAGCCAAACTTACAATCGAGGGAAACGGCAGCCTCTCAATAACCGTCAATGCTGCTGAAACCTATGCTATCGGAAATGATCTTAAATCACGCCATGGAGAGATTACTTTCAATCAGGACGGTTCAATTATCATAAACTCACGTGGAAAGGACAACGTTTGCATAGGTTCCGGACTTGGAGGCAGCATACGCATTCAACGCGGCGAGTATATTCTTCATATTGATACGGAATTAAGTGTGGGAATAGGAGCAATAGACGGGCCTGCAGATCTTGATATCACTATGTGTCATATTGAGTCAGACTATCTTGCAAGTTACGGTTTGTTTATTGGTTCACTGAATAAAGACGCAAACATATGCATAACCAAGAGTGCTATCAAGTTTGATGGTCACGCAAAAAGCTTATCAGCCATAGGAACAATCAATGGTTCAAAAGCTTCCATAAGAACTAATCAGGTCAGTCTTACATTTAGTATTATGGCTGACCAATCAACCTGTTTCGGTTCATTGCATGGCAGTACAAATATTGATTTTTCCGATTCGCATATAAAGATCGACACATTTGGTCAGGGAGCACTTGCTCTGGGTGGATACAATGAGAATACCAACCTCTCAATAATTGATTCGGATATCAAGTTTTACCTGAAGACTTCTGAAGAAAACTATACACGTGCTCCGGAAAACAACATACATGTTCAGAATGGAAGGTACCGAATTACTATCAACGATTCTGAGATCGAGCATGATATGAAGATTGAATATTCCTGATGCTATCTTTCGAATATCCTTTGATAAGTCATGGTATCGCTACTTTTACAGGTTGCGATACCATGACTTTACTTATTTATTTGGTTTTTCCCCCAATTTGCACTTCACTCGAATATTTACAGTTTTTTCATTATTTAAATAAAAAAAGTATTGAATTCTTACAAATTATATGTTATAATAATAATGTATTATAATGCCTTCTAAGTATAGATATTTGCATATATTATTTTTACAGCCAGTTCGGGCTGTAGAAAGGAGCCGTTATGAACTTCCAGGAAATGGTTGACAATTTTCATGCACCGACCTGCATTCTTTCAGTACACAGAACCGCTGACGGAGGATACGATGATATTCGTATCGTAACAGGCAACGCAAAATATCTGGAGCCGATAGAACATCCCGTGTTTCCTGTTGCTCCTGATATGCCGGGAATGCCGGAAATATTCCAGAACACTATATCATTTGTTCCGAACTCCCCATATGAGAGATACCTCCCTAAGGACATCGGCTTCGAGGATATATGCTACCGCTCAGCTGTTAAAAAAATACCGATACATACATATGTTCATCTAAACAACCTGAACATCTGGTTTGATATATTCAGTCTGCCTATAGACTATGAAAACGGTGACATTTGCTATTGTTTGTATACAGCTCAGCCCAGCAATCAAAATGAAATCGGATTAACATCAAGCCAGTCAAACACATCTTCGGAGGATGTTATCAAGACCTGTATCAAGCTTCATGGTTCAGAAGACCTCAATAAGACAATGGAGGAAGTTATTCTGGATATACGTCTTCTCTGCAAGGCTGATGTCTGTACGATCATGCTTATTGATACAGAAAAGGATATCTATAATATCATAGCCTCAAGCATTGATCCTAAAAGCGGTGTGAAGAAACTTGAACATTTTCCTAATTTCAAAGAAATCACTTCGTCATGGCTTGATCTCCTTTCTAACAGTGACTGTCTGATCATTAAAGATGAAAAGGACATGGAGATGATACACAAGATAAATACTCCATGGTATAATAATCTCAAGGAAGCAGGAGTAAAAAACATCGTTATATTCCCGCTTAAATTCAACAATGAGATGCTCGGCTTCATATGGGCGACCAATTTTGATTCTACAAACACCATGCGTATAAAGGAGGCACTGGAGCTTACGACCTTCTTCATTTCTTCAAAGCTTTCAAACTATAAAATGATGGAACATCTTAAGCTGCTGAGCTATAATGATCGTCTTACAGGTTTATCAAACCGCTTCGCCTATGATAAACTGATGAGTGAACTAATCAACATGGAACAGCGCTTTGCCGTTGTATCTATAGATATAAACAACTTCAAGAGTATTAATGACACCATGGGCTTTGAGGCTGGCAACAAGGTGCTGAAAGAGGTAGCCAACCGCTGGAAAACTATGGCTGACTCAATGATCATGGGAACCAAAGACTATGTCGCCCGTATAGGCGGCGATGAGTTCGCTCTGATAATCTGCGGAGCTGATTCCGATGAAGAAATAACTGAAAACATAAGAATGTATTCTGCATCCCTTGAAACCAGACTTACAGTTGATGACTGCGACTTCTACTTCACAGCAAGCTTTGGATACTCGGTATTTCCGGATGACTCAAGAACAGCTGATAAGCTGCACTCCTACGCTGATGTAGCAATGCGCGAAGTTAAGCGTATTAACAGCAGCAATCATATACTCAGGTTTTCTCCGAATCTTCTTCAGTCAAAACGCAAACATGAAGTTGAGCTCAAGCTCAGGACAGCTCTTGAGAATGGCACCATATACTACAACCTTCAGCCACAGTACACCATCGATCATAAACTGCACGGATTTGAAGCTCTCGCACGTATGAAAGACTCCGAAGGCAACTTCATATCTCCAGGTGAATTCATTCCAGTAGCTGAGAAAGCAGGACTTGTTGACAAAGTTGACGAAACTGTATTCAGGAAGTCAGCCATATTCATAGGTGATCTAATTAGGCGCACCGGAGCTGATATAAAGCTCAGTGTCAACATATCAGTTCGTCACCTTATGAAGAATGATTTTCTGACCGAAGTCAGGGATATACTTGAGTCCAGCGGATTACCGGCTGAACAGTTGGAAATTGAGATCACGGAATCAATAATGATCGATTCGGCTGAAAAAGCACTGTACTGCATAAATGAGATCCACAACATGGGGATAAGCGTATCCATCGATGACTTCGGAACAGGTTACTCTGCGCTGAGCTATCTCAATACCTTCCCTGCTGATATACTTAAGATTGATAAATCTTTCATTGATAAAATCAATTTTAACGAATCATCGACTCAGTATGTTGCTGCAATCATTTCCATGGGACACATCATGGGATTTAGTGTAGTATCAGAAGGTGTTGAAGAACAGGATCAGCTCGACACTCTTAACGAAATCGGATGTGATTTAATACAGGGATTCATATGGGGAAAGCCTATGTCTCCGGAAGATGCTGAAAAACTTGTTCAAGCATCAATGAAGGAATAATTATTATTCCTTCAGACTAAACTTAAAAAGATCTCCTG
>JAGCYM010000060.1 GCA_017960805.1 Ruminococcus sp. | reverse complement strand
GTGATTAACTGTTTTTTTGCTTCCTCAAATGATATCATATACTGTACCCCTTTTTCCTTTTTTTTGTATATTACTTATTATAGCATGATTTGAAGAACAAATCAACAAAACTTTTTTGTTGTAATATTCAGGCTTTCACATAAAAAGTGTCGGATTGAATTTTGCAAATCTCTCGGATTGAAATTACACAATCTATCGGGTTATGCAATATTTGCAGCATATTTCCAATAAAAATGACACTTTAATAATTCCAATATTTTTTCAAAAAGTCTTGATTTTTGCCTCGAAATTGTGTATAATACAATTTGGAGGCGGTAATCGTGATTTTAACTACATCAATTCTTACAGAACAGCTTCATAAATATAGCGATCCTGCAGGAAAAATATTGCGCATGAAAAAGGACGGAAAAATTTTCCAGCTTACACGCGGATTATATGAAACGGACAGGAACGTGCAGGGACATTGCCTCGCAGGAGCGATATTCGGTCCATCTTACCTGTCCTTTGATTACGCACTTTCAGTTTATGGTTTGATACCTGAAGCTGTATACGCTTTTACATCAGCCACCTTCAGCAAGAAAAAGGCAAAGGAATGTGATAATATATTCGGGCACTTCTCTTATCAAGATGTTCCTTCCGAAGCATATCCTCTTGGAATTGTAATTAAGGAGGAAAATGGATATATCTATCAGATTGCAGCGCCTGAAAAGGCTCTGTGCGATAAACTGTATATCATGCCGCCTGTAACAAGTCAAAGAGATATCGAAAAAATGCTGTTTGACGATCTCCGTATTGACACAACAGAATTTGACAGACTCAATTTTGATGACATCTTGCAGATAGGCGATAAATATCACTGTAACAACCTTAAATACCTTATGAAGTATCTTCGGAGGAATAAATAATGAATAATGTGCTCAATGAAATGCTCAGGAAATACCAAACGAGCGGCGTCTCTGACAAGAAAAATGCTATAAAAGAGATAATGCAGGAAATCGTTTTATGCGGACTTTCACGTGCCGGCTTTTTTCAGAAGACTGCTTTTTATGGCGGAACTGCCCTCCGCATATTCTACGGCCTTGATCGTTTTTCCGAAGATCTGGATTTTTCATTGATGAAAACCGATGATAGCTTTGAATTATCAGATTACTTTCCAACACTGAGAAAAGAGATCGCTGCCTATGGTCTCAATGTTGAGATATCAGAGAAACAGAAGACCAAGGAATCGGCTATTCGTTCAGCTTTTTTGAAAGGTAATACAAAGGAGCATATGCTGTTGTTTTATGCTTCCGATCCGATAACAAGCGGAATAGCCGGTGATGAAAAAATAAAGATCAAGTTTGAAGTTGATACGAATCCGCCGAATGGTGCGACTTTTGAGCATAAATTTCGACTGCTTCCTGCGCCTTATGAAGTTACATTATATGATATGCCATCGCTTTTTGCCGGAAAAGCACACGCTGTCATTTGTCGGTCATGGAAAAACCGGATCAAAGGAAGAGACTTGTATGACTATATATTCTATCTTTCTCGTGATGCAGCTCTTAATACCGAACACTTGAAAGCCCGTCTTGTTCAGTCAGATGCTTGGAAGCAGGAGGACGAATTTACCATTGATGATGCTAAAAAGCTGCTTTGCTTTCGTTTCGATACAATTAATTTTGAACAAGCCAAAGAGGATGTTCTACCTTTTATAAAGGATACAGGCTCTCTTAGCCTTTGGTCAGCAGATTTCTTCAAGCAGATAACAGATAATCTTAAATAATACGAATGTCATTTTTTTCTTGACATTCATAGTCCTACAACGCATGTTAATTCAGTATTCGTGCCGAAAAAGTTACTATAATATTCATCATTCTCTTCAGCTGTAATCATTTGCTTTTCCTGATTGTAATGAAATCGAATACGATTAGTAAAATTGAACTCCTGATTTTCAATACACCCAGATTTTTCAATCCATATATATTGCAATATTTGTTTCATTCTCCAACGCCTCTCAACATCCAAATTTAACCATGTCTTATCATATGAATACCCTATCAAAATTGGATGAACCTTCATAAGATGCTGTCGTTTATGCTATTTGAGAATTTGATCCCTCTATGTATCTCCACTGCACGTTCTTCACTTATACCGCTTTTTTCGGCGTAGCTGAGCCAGTCAGACACAACGGATTCAGTCTCTGATATAGCCTTGCGGCAGAACTCTGCGGTCAATCCCATAGCCTTTCCGCCTGCGATAAGATCGTCCGCTGTTATGCCTGATGTTTTGCCGTTTATTGACATCTGATGCTTTGATATCCACCTGTTGTCAGGATTATACGCAAAGGTCATGTCGTATGCAGGTGAGAGTTTCCACTCACCTTTTCGGTTCATCAGGAACGAGAAGTTCTTGACATGGTCATCACAGTTGCCGCCAATAACAGCAAACGCCATACGCCTGAATATCTGCTCTACACCGCTTTTCCCTATTCCAAGTCTCTTTGCATAATCGGTATATAATTCATAACTGCAAACATTCGGAGTATTATAGTCGAAATGTCCGAGAGCTGCAAGGGTCTGCATATGCACTTTATCGCCGTTTACACGATCGAAGCGCTTTGTCATGAAATGATGAAGTCCGTCCTTTTCATAAATACGGCACTCGTTCATCTCGATACCGAGGTCAATAGCCATCAGATAATAGGCGTACTCAATAAGCGAATACTGCTTCTTATCGGCAAGATTATGGTCTCCGTTGCCTGATACCCCGTCAAATTTGATGAGCCAGTAATCAAAGCCCTTCCCCGCGTCCACTTGTCCTGACTTGACTTCGCCCGTATTTTCATTCCATGCAACGATAGCTTTAGCTCTTGCGCCGCCTGCCGAAGAACCTATCTCCAGCAGCTGCATTATGCTTGCTTCCTTATCAGAGAGTACCGCGCTCTCTTTGCCTGACAGCACCGCAGATGCAAGTTTGGTCATCTCAGTCACATCGACTTCGCTGTCTATAAACTCAGGACTTGTCGCAGGAACGTATTCAAGAGCTCCCATGCCACGTTTTCCCGTGTAGCACAACCTTTCTATCGCTGTAAATGTCTCGGATGAACGTCCCTGACCTGCAAGCCACTTATCTATAACAGCATTACCAAACTTATCAGGCAGAGAGTCGGCAAACAGCCCCGGGATACCGTGAAATGCTTCAACGCGGCTAAGCTCCGGAAATGAATATATCCTGTCAGATAAAGGCATCTTGAATGGCGACAGCTCTATCTCACTCCTTAGAAACTTTTTGTCATATTCAAAGCTTGCCGCTGCGTCATCATCGCCCTGATGAATATATCCTATGCGAGTACCCCAGAGGTACACTTCTGCTGTATTTATCATTCTTCATCTCCCCATTTCCAATCATTATCGGTTTTCTTACGTTTTCGTGCTCTCTGTTTCGGAGCGTTGTTATCTACATAATTAGAAGGTCGCTCCTGCGGATCAGGTACCAGCAGATCAAGTTTTTCTTCAAGGTCAAGTGCTTTTAGGAGCTTTATAAGATTGAGCAGCCCTATATCGCTGCCATTCTCAAAACGCGCTATTGTTCCGACCGAAACCATTGACTTCTCGGCAAGCTCTGCTCTTGTCATTGAAGCGGCAATACGATACTGCTTGAATCTTACCGAAAGCTCCGCGGCGATAGCCTTATCCTGCAAATTACTGTTTATCTTCATCTTGGACGCTCCTCTCTATATCAAATTTGTTGTCTCTATTATAGCATACTTAAAATTAAAATGCAATATATTATTTTTTAAATCAGAAATTCGCACTTAAAACATAATATATTATATTTTATTGAGTTTTAAATTATCGCATATTTTGCGACAACTCAATTAGAAAAAACAAAGCAGCTCTGTGCGGAAATCGACCGCTTATTCAGAGTTGCTTTGGTCATTTTTTTCGGTAGAGACGCGCCATTTCAACCACTTATTTACCACTTATTGGCACTGAAAATTGCTTAAAATCACTTGAAGATGCTAAAAGTGAAGCTTCAAAAATCGGCGAAATACAGCCCTTTTCGCATTTTACTAAAATTCGCTGAAAGGCTCGGGACTATTTCTATTCCCGCACAGCTCGACAAAAATGCTTCACGGTATCAAGTGGGCGGCGTTTTGATTAAAAACACAAGGGCTAATGATATTCTGACACTCATTGCAGAAATGGCAGATTCTAAAACCGTACTGATGAGTTATCTAGCCAATGATCCAAATGTCGGGTTGTCATCAAAGAAGGATCTGTCAAAATTCAAGATGTTTGTCTGCGACACAGGATTATTCGCTACGCTTATGTTCAAGGATAATGAGTTCTCGGAAAACGATTTCTATCAAAAGCTGCTGAGCGATAAACTCTCAGCGAATCTCGGATATCTCTTT
>JAGCYM010000059.1 GCA_017960805.1 Ruminococcus sp. | reverse complement strand
GCTTTGACACAGGCAGTCATAGAATACGTTTGCATTCAGCCCAACGAATCATCTTCTCTGTCAGTTTCATCTCCGATTATCTGTCGCAGTCTATTACAGGACAGATCATCTGAAGGTCATATGGTTCCTTTTCAGCAAGTTCTTTTATAGGGTTACTTGTCAATTCACTTCCCATAGCTCTGTAAAAAGCAATCGTCTCCTCAGAAGAACAGGCAGATATGTACAAAGCCTCCGCACCAGCTTTTCTTGCTTCCACTTTTCCTGCTTCAAATAATAGTCTGCCAACACCTTGACCTCTATATTCAGAAGATACTTGCATCATATCAAGAATCATGTAGGGACCATTTAGTTCCCGTAATAATCCTATAAAGCCAATAACTTTATCATTTTCTAATGCAATGTATGTAATATAATCATCACTGCTTATTTGCTTTGCCACAGAGCGCTTTTTGTTTAGATCCCAATCTTCGGTATATTTGCATTCTACTAATGAATATTCTCTGTCTATTCTTCGATAAACTTTATTAACAATCTGTTTTCTGTTATACGAATCTAATGATTCTAAACAGAAATTTCTATTTGATAATAATTCAATTCTAATCAAATGATAATCCCTCCATTATATTATTTTTACTCTTCTTATTTATTTTTGTAGTTAGATTTCTTTTTGGTATTAGTAATTATCATAGCACAAAGCTGAATCGTTGTCAACAAAATTGCAATAGTACTTACAGCTGAATATCTGGAATACTAAGGCTTGAAAATTCTATATCTGTGCCAAAAAAATGGTACCTTTTTCAACACTGTTTTTTGTTAACTGTAGAGATGATTGAAATGTTTTGCTTTATATTAAAATAATGATTGAAATTTGGTAAAATGATGACTGAAATGAGAAAATGTGGAGAATAGTGCTCTGAGGCGTTCAGAAAAGTAGAGAAAAATGATAGACAGATTTGATGACCGTAAGAAAAGCTCATAAATATGATAAGATTCTGCACATTGCTTGTGTTGACTTTGTGGACATGCCATGATATACTTAAAATTAGATAATAATGTCCTTTAGGAGGGATTTTATATGCGTTTTAAAAAGCTTCTGAGCGCTATTACCTCTGCGGCGGTTTCTCTCTCAACCTTCGCGGGAATGGGCACGGTGCTCAGCAATACGGCGATGACAGCCGGAGCAGCTTCAGCTAACTGGAAATTTGATTTCGGTGGTAACGGTGCGGCTGGTGGTTATACAGGAGTTTCAGCTTCCGATGGTTACAATGCCTCAAGGGGATACGGTTTTGCACAGACAGGCAATGTTACCAATGTTAGTGCGGGCGGCAGCGGCGCAGGCAGCGATGCTGTAAAGTTCAACAATTACGGCACAGGCAACACATTCAATGTTGATCTGCCAAAGGGATTATACGAGATCAAGGTAATGACCGGTAATGCTCCCAGAACTACGATCCGTATCGAGGGCATGGTCCAGATGATGAACCTTACAGGCAACAATGCTGTTGAAACTATCCGTATACCTGTAACTGACGGTCAGCTCAATGTTCAGGCGATTGAGGGAATGACAAACCGTGAGCAGTCTATTTCTGCTATGGAAGTCACACAGATAAACACTACGGGAGAGATGAAGCCGACTATCTGGATCTGCGGCGACTCTACCGTTGCGAATTACTATAACTGTGCTGATACATCCCAGCATGGATGGGGACAATTCCTAGGAAACTATGTTGACACAACTTACTGGGAAGTACGCAATCAGGCGACAAGCGGTCAGTATGCCAAGGGATTCTATGACGGCGGACAGTTTGCTCCGATCGAGTATTACGGTAAATCCGGAGACATTTACATTATTTCAATAGGTATCAATGACGGAAACTATTCAAACAAGGATGAGTACCGTCAGGTAGTTACCACCATGGTTCAGAAGGCTAAGGCCAAAGGCATGACAGTACTGCTCGTAAAGCAGCAGGGACGTCATGGTGACTTGCAGCGCAGCCCGCTCCTTACAGGACGCTGGTTCGGTGGAGAGCTTGATACTGTCGGAGCCAATGAGAATGTACAGGTAATAGATCTCTTTACAGCATGGCAGAATTTTGGTATGTCACTCGGATACGATGCAATGACATCGTACTATGCTATTCAGGCAAACGGCAGCAATGATGATCTTCATCAGAGCAAGCAGGGCGCGATGAAGCTTGCGCAGATAATGTCGACATTATATGATTTCAGCCCTTCTTCAGGCGCTGAGATGAACGAGAATGTATATTATGCATTCAAGAATGTAAACAGCGGGCTTTATCTCAATGCAGATGAGACTAAGATGAATGCTGACCAGCAGCCTATGACCGACCCGACTCCTGAGATGGCATGGAGACTCAAATCAACAGGAGACGGCTATTATTACATAAGTCCCGGAACCATTGTTATGGATGCGGATTTCCTTCTGAATGTTGAGGGCGGAAACGGTTCGAACGGTCAGAATATAGAGATCAGTGTTCATGGTTCAAACGGAATGGAAGCGCAGCCATACAAAGACAGTCAGCAGTTCAAGTTCAAGCGCAATTCTGACGGATCATACACGATACTTACTAAGGCCTCAGGCGACAAATCCGCTGTAGAGGTCGGAAGTGCCCAGACGAGTGCAGGCGCGAATGTTCAGCAGTGGGAAGAAAACGGTCATGACTGTCAGAAGTGGATGGCTGAGGTCGTTAGTCTTCCTCTGAATGGCCGCATCGTATCAAACCTTATCGTTACAGATACTGAGAATGCTTCAGCTTGGAATATAAACAGGAAAGCAGCTTCAGGAATGAAGCCTTTCGGAGACAGAGACTTTACTATTGATTCTCTTCCTTCAATCCTTGCGGATACAGAAAATATCATAACTGCATGCAATTCAAAGAACGCGACCGGAAATGAAGCAAAATTCAGTGTAAGTAAAGATGCGACAGTATATGTAGCTCTGGATCACAGAGTAACCACTCCTGACTGGATGAGTTCTTACAGCAATACAGGTGAATCCTTCACATGCAACAGCGAGCAGTTCTATATTTACTCCAAGGATTTCTCTGCTGATGAGCAGGTGATTCTCGGATCAAACGGCACGAACTATAACTGCATGAATTATGCTGTATTCATTAAGGAAAAACCACAGGAAACTACTACAACGACAACAACAACTATAGCCACAACTATAACTACAGCTGAAGAGACTGTTACTACTGCAGCCAACAACACAACATCAGGCAGCAAAATAGTAATGGGCGACGCAAACTGTGACGGCAAGTTCTCTATTGCTGATGCTGTTGCTATTCTTCAGTCAATAGCTAACAAGGATAAATACGCACTCACACCACAGGGAACCGTAAACGGTGATGTTGACGGATCATCAGGTATCACCGCAATGGATGCTCTTTTCCTCCAGCAGGTCGATGCGGGCATCAAGTCACTCCCTGAGGCACCGGATGAGCCGACTACACAGGCTCCTGAAACAACAACTTCAACAACTACCACTACAACAACTACTACGACAACCACCACTACAACCACACTTCCATCAAAGTATTATGCAGTAGACCAGACCTGGGATGACGGCTGGGCTGAAAATGATCATACAGGCTATACCAAGACAGAGGCTTCGATGGGAGACTCTTCAAACGTTGGATATGTAAACCTCAATAATGTTGTAGGAAGCAGCCTTACATTCAATGTAAAGATCGCTGAGGACAACAGATATATGACCCATGTCAGATTTGCTAACGGTACGACTACAGACCGAAAGACAAACATCTATGTTAACGGTGACACTCAGAATTACTGGCAGCAGTCCTTCAACGGAACTGGTTCCTGGGATGAGTGGAGTGAGATAGGAATTGTTCTTCCGCTCAAGGCAGGCAACAATACTATCAAGTTTGAGTCTGCAGTTAGCGAGGGAGGTCCGAACTTCGACTATATTGAGTGTGTTCTCACTGATGAGCCGGTGGCAGAGCTTTACGATCCTAACGCCGGACAGATTATAGTTGACGGAAGCAAGCCTGCGATTTTCCTTGCTGGCGACTCTACATGTTCTTATTATAGTGCATCAAAGCAGTCTCAGAATGGCGGACCGATACAGGGTTGGGGGTATTACCTTGAAAACTATTTTACTGATGGTGTATCAGTATACAATCATGCGGTAGCAGGAAGAAGCTCAAAGAAGTTTTATGATGAGGGCAGATATGCAGAAATAGTAAATAACCTCAAACAGGGCGATTTTGTAATCATTCAGTTCGCGATCAATGATGCCGGCTCAACAAATGCTGACAGATACGCTCCAACTTGTGGAAATGTAGATAATCCTTCATCCGGTTCATATGAGTGGTACATGACTTCATTCATAAAGGATACCTTGGCTAAGGGCGCAACTCCGATAATTATGTCGAATACCCCAAGCCTTAAGGATTACTCAAATGGCAAATTCAATCTCAGCTACACCAACTATACAGATGCCGACAAGAAGCTTGCTTCTAAGTATAATGTACCGTTTATCGACTGTAATTCCATCACAGTAAATCACTACAATTCAGTCGGATATGATAAAGCGGCTTCTTATCATATGGATGATAAGAGGCACTATAAGGAAGGCGGCGCAAATATAATTGCAGGTCTACTCGCTAATGCGATAAAGGCTCAGGGAATAGCTGGTCTTTCCGGATATGTAAAGTAAATACTGTAAAAACTGCATGGGATGATTGCCTGTGCAGTTTTTTTGAACATTGACAAAAATGTTTTTTGAGTATAGAATTATATTATCTACGAAACAGGAGGCCATTATGTCAAACGATAATAACAACACAAAGGACCTGAGAGAAAACAATATAGAAATGATCAGAAACAGGAAGCCGCGTATGGCTATCTGCTACGATTTTGATAAAACACTGTCTCCGAATGACATGCAGACATTTACTCTTATTCCATCATTTGAGATCGATGCTGAGAGCTTCTGGGCAGAATCGGACAAGCTAGCAGAAGAGAATCTTATGGAAACAAATCTTGCCTGGATGTATCAGTTGCTTAACTATTCAAAGTTTAAGAGAAAGTCAATCCGTAAAGAATATTTCCGGGAGATCGGAAAAGACGTTTCACTGTATAAGGGCGTCGAGGAATGGTTTGACAGGATGGACAAGTATGCAGAAAAGCAGGGGATCATCCTTGAGCATTATATTATTTCCTCAGGACTTAGGGAAATAATTGAGGGAAGCAGGATCGCAGATAAATTTAAGAGAATATATGCTTCATCCTATTATTACACTCCTGATGGTGTTGCAGAATGGCCTGCTCAGGCAGTAAACTATACAAACAAGACACAGTTTATTTTCCGTATAGCTAAGGGCATTTTTGAAGAATATGATGACAGCGTGAATGATTCCATGCCGGACAGCAAGCTGTACATACCATATGAAAATATTGTATATATCGGGGACAGCGCGACTGATATCCCGTGTATGAGACTTGTAAAGAGCAAGGGCGGTTATTCGATCGGTGTCTATGATCCTGAGAAGAATATGCGTAAAAAAGTATATCAGCTTTTCAATGATGGAAGAATTAATTATTACGCTCCTGCTGATTATACTTCGCGCAGTGAGCTGACTCAGTATGTTAAGCAGATCATTGATACTGTCGCTGCAAAAGAAAAAATGAAGACAGATCAGATGATACTGAACATTGACGCATCTCTGTATAATTCCATCAGATCCATGGAGCAGATGTATGAACGTACAAAAGAACAGGCTACGAAGAAAATGAAAAAAGATATGGAGAGTACTCTGAGCGAAATGAAAGATTTCCTTCCGGGAAACATCGATTAAGCTTGTCTGTTATTTACTGACAATCTAGAAAATATATGATATCGGCTCCGTTTGTGAGCCGATTTTTTGTATCTGGTTTGGAATTATCACTTGATTTCCCACATATTGTTAACATGGAGGGAAGTTTGATGATTAAAAACAAAATGATACGTGATACCGCTTTGCTGACTCTGATGCAGCTTACACTTGATTCAGCGGCACTTCTTCTGAATGTATTTATTACCAGAAAAATAGGAGCATCCGCAATTGGTATTTTTTCACTTATGGGATCATTTCTTGGATTCGCCGGAATACTATCAAACGGAAATGCTTTCCTTTGTACGAGTCGTCTCATTTCCGAAGAGATAGGAAGACATGGTTCTCCTGTGAAAGTTCTGTTTCATGGAATTAAGCTGTGCCTGATTCTTAGCATTGGAGCTTCTCTGCTGACTGTTTTATCTGCTGAACAGGTAAGCCTGCGCTTTTTTAGCGGCGCTGAAGTATCAGGAGCAGTCAGGTTAATGCCGTTTGCACTAATATCTGGAGCTATATCAAGCTGCTTCAAAGGCTATTTCAATGCCTGCAGAAGAGCATCTTCAGCGGCGATAGGGGATATACTTGAATTTTGTGTAAAAGCGTCTGTGATCATAGTCCTGACTCTTGCCCAGACAGTACATAATGAAGCCTCGGTATGCAGGATTATGATAATATCAATCATTTCCGGGAATGTGACATCGCTTCTGTTTATGATCGGATTATTTATACGCCATCGTCCTGAGAAAAGAGGCAGAGCATTAATTGATTTCCGCAGGTATGTAATGTCTGCATTTCCTATAATGGGCGGAGGAATACTTACTGCCGCACTCAGCAGCACGAATGATGCTCTGATACCGATATGCCTTCGTCAGTTCGGAGATACACAGGAACAGGCTCTCAGTCTCTTTGGAATTTTTGAGGCGATAGTAATCCCTACGCTGTTTTTCCCATCAGTCGTATTGTGTTCTATGTCAGGGATGATAGTCAGTGAGGCAGCACGTGCTCAGGCTGCGGGAAACCGTGAACGTATCCAGAGCCTGACATCCAGGCTGCTTGAATACACTATAATATTTGCGGTATTCGCGGCTGCTGTACTTCTGAAATTCGGTGGAACTATAGGCATGTTACTCGGGGGCGGTGATCTTGCTGGAAAACTGATTACTACCATCGCACTTGTAGTTCCTTTTATATATATGGAGATCGTTCTTGAAGCATTGATAAAGGGGATGGGACTACAGGGATTCTCTTCACTCAATTATCTTGCGGAGTATGTGATACGGATATCTGCTGTGCTTATTCTTGTTCCAAGAATAGGATTTGCTGGGATAGCTGTATCATATTACGCTAGCAATATATTTGGAAACATTTCCAGACTTATAAAAATATTAAGATACACAGGAGTACATTTTGCGCCGTTTCGCATGTTGATATCTCCATTAGTGTACGCAGTGCTGACGTGTTTTACTGCAGAGCTTCTCTGCCGCTTGTTTCCGCTGTCAGAAACAGGTGTCGGATATATGATTGTAATGACTCTGATATGGCTTGCAGGGTATGGTGGCGTTTTTGTTATGTTGGTCATTTTTGAGAGCAACAAAAGCCTGAAAGAATGCCCCGTTGTACTAAATATACAAAGATTGACACAAAAAGTGATGTGATATGTAGAAAAAATTGTGAAACTATTGCAATTTTTTAACTTTCGATATATAATTATTCTTGTGGTTGTATAAACTACATATATTACAGGTTGCAATAAAATCAGCCTGTTTATTACCAAACCGGAGGAGAAAAACCAAGATGAAAGACTATGATGTATCCAAAATAAGAAATATCGCACTCGCCGGACACAACGGCTCCGGTAAAACATCGCTCGCAGAAGCACTTCTTTACAAGGCTGGCGCAACTGACCGCCTTGGTAAGACATCAGATGGAACTACTGTATGCGATTATGACCCAGAAGAGATCAAGAGAGTTATTTCAATCAGCACTTCACTTGCTGCTTTTGAACATAATGATCTTAAGATAAATGTTCTCGATACTCCCGGTTTGTTTGACTTCGCAGCCGAGATGACTGAAGGCGTTCGTGCTTCAGATACTGTACTTATTACCGTATCCGCTAAGTCAGGTGTTAAGGTAGGTACAAGAAAGGCTTATGATGAGGCTGTAAAGCAGGGTAAGTCAAAGATGTTTGTTGTTACAAAGATCGATGACAAGGATGCAAACTTCTTCAATGTTCTTACAGATCTTAAGACTGTTTTCGGTCCTACAGTTTGTCCTGTTGTTGTTCCTGTTATCAGCGGCGGACAGATAGTATCATATGTTAATCTCATCGAAATGAAGGCATATAAGTATGACGGCAAGGGGAACGCTGTTGAGACTGAAATGCCTACAGCTGAGATTTCAGAGAAGTTTGAATATCGTATAGAAGGTCTTGTTGCAGCAATTTCAGAGGCTGTAGCTGAGACTTCAGATGAACTCATGGAGAAATTTTTCGAAGGTGAGGCTTTCACTCAGAAGGAACTCATTGATGGTATCCATGATGGTATGAACAGAGGAATCATCACTCCTGTAGTCTGCACATCTGCTGTAGATCTTGCAGGTATAGATATGCTTCTCAAGGAGTTTGAACTGCTTCTTCCTTCACCTGCAGAAGTATTTGCTGGTGAGGCTTACGCTCCTTCAAAGGACGTAGTTGAAATAGTATGTAATGAAAGTGATCCGTTATCAGCATATGTTTTCAAAACTGTTGCTGATCCGTTCGTTGGAAAGATGTCATTTATAAGAGTGATGTCAGGCAAGCTCAAGGCTAACAGCGAAGCTGTCAACTCAGGAACCGGCAACAATGAAAAGATCGGTAAGCTCTGCACTCTCTGCGGAAAGAAGCAGACTGAAGTTGCTTCAGCTACCGCTGGAGACATTGTAGTTGCATCAAAGATCACTGCAAATACAGGTGATACACTTTCTGATGTTTCACGTATTGTTGAATTTGGTCCTATGGAATTCCCGAATCCTTGTTACTCTATGGCTGTAAAGCCTAAGTCACAGGGCGATGAGGCTAAGGTTTCATCAGCCATGCAGCGTATAACTGAAGAAGATCCTTCACTCACATATGTTCAGGATGAGAATACTAAGGAAATGATCCTTAGCGGACTCGGTGAGCAGCATCTTGAAGTTGCTGCTGCTAAGCTCAAGGGTAAGTTCGGAGTTGACGTTGTTCTTTCTGTACCTAAGATCGCATACAAGGAGACAATCCGCAAAAAGGTCAAGGTTCAGGGAAGACACAAGAAGCAGTCAGGCGGACATGGTCAGTTCGGTGATGTTTGGATAGAGTTTGAGCCTTGTGTAAGTGATACACTTGTTTTCGAGGAGAGAGTATTCGGCGGAGCTGTTCCTAAGAACTACTTCCCAGCTGTACAGAAGGGCCTTGAGGAGTCTGTAAAGAAGGGCGTTCTTGCTGGATGCCCTGTAGTAGGATTAAAGGCTATCCTCGTTGATGGTTCATATCATCCTGTTGATTCTTCAGAAATGGCATTTAAGACTGCTGCTTCCATTGCATATAAGGAAGGTCTTCGTCAGGCTGATCCTGTAATGCTTGAGCCAATCGGTGAGCTTAAGGTTACAGCCCCTGATGAGAATACCGGTGATGTTATGGGTGAACTTAATAAGCGTCGCGGACGTGTTCTTGGTATGGAACCTGTTTCTCATGGTATTACTCAGATAATCGCAGAAGTTCCTGTTAGAGAGATGCATGATTTTGCTATGTATCTCCGTCAGACAACAAGAGGTATGGGCAGCTTCACATTTGATTTCCTCAGATATGAGCAGCTTCCTGCAAACCTTGTTACTGAGGTTATCTCAGCAGTAAGCACTGTAGAAGAATAAGAAAATCAAAGACCGGGGATCAACTGAATCAAGTTGCTCCTCGGCCTTTTTGATTTCAGCTAATGTAGTCTAATAATGAAATAAATAATCATAGCTTGCCTTATTAAGCACCATTATATAAGATATTAGTACAACTTTGACAAATACGCACTTCGTGAATTGTGCATCCATACAGAATTTTTCTATTCTTCGTCTTTTCTATTCTGATAATGCACTTATATATGATATTATATCTTTAGCTATGAGGAAGAGGATGATACAATGAGGAAAACAATAGCGATATTGTCCGTTCTGATATTGGTGGCTTCAATGTGTTCGTGTGAGGATAAACCATTTGAGAGCGAGCCTATAGGTGAGACTACTATTTCTGTTGGAGCTGAAAATACTTCGGAACCTGTTTACCTTGAACTGAACGAAGAAGACTTTGATCTTGTTGATATCAATTGTGAAATTAATGATTCTAATCCACCTGTTGATATCCAGTGTACAGATCTGAGCGGGCTTGATTTTGGTGAAAGAATGTCACCATGTAAGGCACTTGATGTGAATTACGACTTATTTTCACTTGATGATATTGAGCCTGAACTTAGGGAAATGTACGAGGAACAGAATGAGAAATACAAACTGGCGATGAACAGAATCAGAGAAAAAGCATGCAGTGGAATGGTAGAGAATACAGAGTTCCTTGAAGGAAAATTATATATTTCAGTGAATTATGATGATCTATGCGGAGCCCATGATTCATCTCTCTATTCATATGATGTTGAAACAGGCGATTTTAAAGAAGTTGTAAGACATAGCGGACTTGAGTATAATGGTTGCTTCAATGGCCTGAAAGCAGCTCATGGAAAGCTGTATTACTATAAAACAGAATATACTGATGCTAATGGTGAACCTTTAGGAAATGATGAAAATAACACTTTGCCGGTAACTGGTGAAATTGCAATTGTAGACATTCCTACTGAAGGTGACATAATAGAAAAGACGACTTTCTATTCTATTGATCCGGAAACCGGAAACGAAGAAAAGGTCTGTACGGTAGACGGATTTGTTTTCTGGTTCCAGGAAAGCAAAAATGGTCTTGGTATTGATCGTGCAATTGTTGAAAAAAATTCTGATCTGATTTCTGAGTTCGTTGAATATAATTTTGAAACTAAAGAACTTAGTGAAAGTCAAGAGTGGGCCTTGGGTACATCAACCGGAACGCAATTCCTCTGTGACGGAGTTCCTGCAACTGTTTCCGGAGGCCTGACAAACGGAGGATATGAGAAGATTTCAGTTTCTACTCAGTATTATACGGTAAATACTGAACTGAACTATTATAGTTTTGTTTTCCTCTGGAAGGATAAATTTGTAATAATCACTGATGAACAGATAAGTGGAACGTGGATGTATACTTACGATCTAGTTAAACGTGAGCGGCTTAAGATGAAGGTTGACGGCTTTAATTTTTCTGATGCGCTTCAGACAGATGAAGGGCTGCTGCTTGTTGTTGAATCGGGAGTGCAGGATAGTGGATATTCCATGAAAATGGCAAGAAGAATATACTATGTTATGCCTCTTCTGGGAATGGTTTTCAAAATGGATGTATGTGATGAAGTCATGATGGGGAAAAATGATGACGCCGTATACTATATGACTATAAGTGGTGGGCAGAGTGGATACGATGCAGAAAATCATATCTATGCGGGGTACAGCACTTCAAAGGGACTTCCAGAAAAATTATATATGTTCAGAGAAAAATGAAATCAAAAGCCAGGAAACTGACCATTCATCGGTCGATTTCCCGGCTTTTTTGTCTTAAGCTATTCTGAAAGTAAACCTTCCTCAACTGCAAGTTCGTGGAGATCTATAACAACGTCCTTGTCGCGGCAGTGTATAGTCATGGTCGAGCCCTCGCCAAGGCTTGTAGCTACGTATTCCTGTGCGAAGCTTCTGGTGTCAAATAATGCCTTGGTAACGTCCTGACGGAAAGGCAGACATGGACGGAGCGTGAGCTCCTGCTCGGCAGCCATGAACGGGTTATAAATCGGTGTGCATTCGTACTGCATACACTTAAATGGCGTTTTACATTCAATTACCAGCGTGAGGACTCCGGATTCATACATTTTTCCGTCGGCGGGAGCATAAATGTTTTCACCATCGATTTCGGCAGCAACAAGCTTCTCACCGTCTACCCATACACAGTTGTTCTGCTCGTCGATGATATATTCTTCATTCGAACGAATCGTACAGCCAACCTCACGTTTTTGTCCCCTTATATCGATATTGCACATATAGAGCTTTTCGCCCTGCCGTCCTGCAAAGTGCCTTACGGAAACATTCTTTGAGCTTATCGTCATCGGGTTCGCTACTAGCATATTATACAGTCCTGCAAAAAGCCCGATGCATACCATTCCAATTACAAGTGCAAGTCTTAGTCTCAGTGAACGTTTTATTTTTTTCATTGGCTGGATATCAGGTTTAGGTACTTCTGGTACTGATTCTTTCATAAGCTTCAGATGATTACGGCATTCTTCGCATTCAGCCAGATGAGCTTCAACTTCAGAACGTGTTTCTTCTGAGGCAAGTCCATCACAGTAAACGGGAAGAAGATCTTTTATTATCTCGCATTTCATAGCAGTTACTCCTTTCTTAGCTTTTGTTTTGCGCGGTAGAATGTAACACGCGCCCAGCTTTCAGTTTTTCCAAATAATTCGCCTATCTCAGCAAATGTCATTGCTCCGGTCGCACGCAGCAGTATGATTTCCTTTTCAGTTTCAGGAAGCGAATGGACCTGACGAAGAACAAACATCTTAGTATCCTTTTGTTCTAAGGATTCATCAGGCGAAGGCTGCGAAAGATCTGGCTGAGGCGGTGCTTCATCTGTGTCAGCTGAAGGGTGAAGTCCGCGACGTCTCATTTCATTTCGCCAGAGATTCTTTGCAATGGAGCATAACCATGTACTTACAGAACAGTTTCCGCTGAATGAACTCAGAGAGCCTATCGCGCGCACGAAGGTCTCCTGTGTCAGCTCACGGGATGTATCGCAGTCACCGCTCAGACCAAGGAGATATGTGTATACCTTGGTGCCATATTTTTCGTAGTATTCCTCAATGTCTTTCTTCATAGGCTGACCCCCTTCAGAAGCTTCTGTATATTAGTAGCTTTGAAAGACAAAGCGTTACAGTTTTTTCAGCTGGATATAACTATCCCCTGCAAATGCAGGGGATAGAAGCATTATTATAATTAATCGAGAACAGGAAGATATGCAATTGCGTTCATAGCCTGGGCCTTAGAAGCAGCCTCATCGAATGTGAGAACATCTTCAGTGATGAAGGATATACCGTTTTCATCAGTATATGCGCCCTCAACAACATCTTCGCTATTAGCTGGCAGACGGAAGTACCACTTCGTTTTGAGCTCGTTGACAGGAGCTACAAAGCTGTTATCGCTTGTTGATTCCCATGACTGTGAGAATACTGTAACCTTGTGCTTAACTGCTTCAATTACATCAGCCATTACAGCACTTGCAGTAGGAAGCTTTCCGGCGCCTCTGCCATAGAACATTGCCTGATCTATGCCGTCACCATATACGAGTACTGCATTGAATACATCGTTAACACCAGCCATGATGTTTTCATGAGGAACGAGCATAGGCATAACAATTGGAAGAATACGTCCGTCATCAAGACGTCTTACTGAAGCGATAAGCTTTATAGCGTGGCCGAGAATATCTGCTGCAGCTACATCTGCAAGGTCAATTTCCGAAATGCCCTTTGTGAAGACATCCTTAGGATATACATGCTTGCCGAATACCAGGGATGAGATTATGCATATCTTGCGGCATGCGTCATGTCCCTCAACATCAGCTGTCGGATCTTTTTCTGCGTAACCAAGTTTCTGAGCGAGAGCAAGCGCATCAGCGAATGACATATTGTCATTATACATTTTCGTGAGTATGAAATTTGTTGTTCCGTTAAGAATACCAGCTACCTTGTCAATATCATTAGCTGCGAGACAACGATGAAGAGGACGGATTATCGGAATAGCACCGCCGACACTTGCCTCAAAGAAGAAGTTGCAGTTGTGAGCCTTAGCTGTTGCAAGAAGTATATCACCTTTCTCAGCAACGAGTTCCTTATTTGATGTTGAAACGCTCTTGCCCTTCTCAAGGCAGGATTTTACGAATGTGAATGCAGGCTCAACTCCGCCCATGCATTCAGCAACTGCTGTAACTTCATCATCATTGAGAATATCATTGAAATCTTTCGTGAATTTATCCTGATAAGGAGAGTCAGGGAAATCGCGGAGATCAAGGATATACTTTATATCCATTTCCGTGCCCGCACGTTTCTCGATGCTTTTCTGATTTTTGTAGAAAAGCTCAACAACGCCCGAGCCGACTACACCATGACCTAATACTGCAAATTTGACTGACATAAAAGAAAACCTCCGTGATCATTCGGCGGAGAGGACTTTGGCCTCAAGCACACCGTCAAGTTCTGTTATAGAGTTAAGGGAATTGAGCTCGTCTGGGGTAGCTGCCGCCATTCTCAGTGAAATATTGACATTAGCTGCGCCATCTACTGGAATACTCTGATTTACGGTAAGGATATTAGCATCCAGTTCGTGGAGAAATACCAGTACGCTTGAGAGTACACCGGGGCTGTCACTCAGCAGGAGATAAAGATTAACTATCCTGCGGTTGAATAGCTCCTCATACGAGAAAACACTGTCCTTATATTTGTAATAGGCACTGCGGGAAATACCAATGCGTTTGCAGGCAGAAGCAAAGCTTTTTTCGCCCTTCTGCGCCATCAGTTTTTTTACATCCAGCACCTTAGTGAAAACATCGGGGAGTATCATCGCATCAACTACGATGAGCTGTGACTTTTTTTCCATAACAAATCACCCTTAACTGAAAAATCGTCCGTCGTAGACGAACAACTGTACATTACTTATTTACTATACCATTTTTTTTTAGGTTTGTCAAGTGAAGAAAATCGAATCCTTTTTGAAGTTTTTTTGTAGAAAATGTCACGGGATAGGGCCTTTGAGCATGAGATCAACATGAATTCACAGAAATTCTTTTATAAGATGATTACAGCATCAATGAATAATCTTATGAAATCCTTGACAAGTGTCAGAGATTTTTCTGCTCTGACTATTGCATTTCAAATCAGGAAGTGATATAATATAATATTGTGTAAAGATCATTTGGAAAGAAGTGTTTCACTATGACAAAAATTACCATATTCTCGGGATTCCTTGGCGCAGGTAAGACTACCCTTATAAAGAAGCTCATAAATGAGGGATATAAAGGGGAGAAGCTCGTTCTCATCGAGAATGAGTTCGGACAGATAGGCATAGACGGAGGATTCCTCAAGGATGCAGGTATAGAGATTACAGAGATGAATTCTGGCTGTATCTGCTGCAGTCTTGTCGGCGATTTCGGCAAAGCTCTTGTGAAGGTGCTTGAAGAATATCATCCTGATCGTATACTCATTGAGCCTTCTGGAGTAGGAAAACTCAGTGATGTAATCAATGCTGTTCGTAATATTGATGCTCATGATGTTGAGCTTGACGGATTTACAACAGTTGTTGATGCAAAGAAATGCAAAATGTATCACAAGAATTTTGGTGAATTCTTTAATAATCAGATAGAGTACGCAAGCTGTATAATCCTTAGTCACACATCAGGCCTTTCTCAGGAAAAGCTTGGTGAGGCAGTTGAATTACTCCGTGAGCTTAATAAAGAGGCTCCTGTTGTTACAACAGAGTGGGATGAGCTTACTGGGCAGCAGCTTGTAGATGCTATGACTCAGAAGAATACTTTGAGTGATGAACTGAAGGCTTTACTTGATGAAGCAAATCATCATCACGACCATGATCATGAGCATGAACACCATCACGATCACGACCACGATCATGAACATGAACACCATCACGATCATGACCACGATCATGAACATGAACACCATCACGATCATGACCACGATCATGAACATGAACATCATCACGACCATGATCACGAACATGAGCATCACCACGACCATGGACCTGACTGCACTTGTGGCTGTCATGATCATGACCACGATCATGATCACCATCACCACCATGCAGATGAGGTATTTACAAGCTGGGGTACTGAAACTCCGCGTCCTTACACTATAGAAGCAATCACAGCTGCTCTGGAAGCTCTTTCTGACGAGGAAACATATGGAATTGTTCTTCGTGCAAAGGGAATCGTAGCAGGCGAAGATGGTCAGTGGATACATTTCGACTATGTTCCTGGTGTACCGGATGTAAGACACGGAAGTGCCGAAACTACAGGAAGGCTTTGTGTTATCGGATCAAAGCTCAACGAAGAAGCTGTAGCTAAGCTGTTCTGCATTGAATAAGGAGAAAAGATATGCCTAGAAATCAGCAGGAACAGATTCCTGTTTATCTCTTCCTCGGCTTCCTGGAGTCAGGAAAGACTAAGTTTATACAGGAAACTTTAGAAGACAAACGCTTCAATAACGGAGAAAAAACACTACTTCTCGTATTTGAAGAGGGTATTGAGGAATATGATCCTTCACGCTTTGCGAAGAAGGGTGTGGTTGAGATACGCAATATTGAGTCCAAAGAGGAAATGACTATAGCTAATCTTGCTAGACTTGCTTTTGATACTAATGCTGAGCGTGTTGTTGTTGAGTATAACGGAATGTGGAACGTCAATGATCTGTTCCAGAATATGCCGCAGAACTGGGTTGTAGCACAGGTTATGTTCTTTGCGGACGGAAGTACATTCCTCAACTACAATGCAAATATGCGCAGCCTTGTAGTAGATAAGCTGAATATGTGTGAACTTGTTGTTTTCAATAGATTCGACAGAAGCTATGATGTACCAGAGTTCCATAAAATAGTAAGAGGGGTTAGCCGTCGTACAGAGATCTGTTATGAATACACTGACGGTCAGGTAGCATATGACGATATTGAAGATCCTCTGCCATTTGACGTTGAAGCTGATAATATTGTTATAAAAGATGAGGATTTCGCTCTCTGGTACAGAGATATCATGGAGGATCCTGGAAAATATGACGGCAAGACTGTGACCTTCAAGGGCCTGGCAGCGAAGAACAAAAAGTTCCCGGACAACTGTTTTGCACTTGGAAGGCATATTATGACATGCTGCGTAGAAGATATACAGTACTGCTGGGCGGTAGCTGAGTGGGATAAGCCGTTTGAACCTCGTCAGCCTAAGCACTGGGTAAATGTGTCAGCGAAGATAAGCGTTCAGAAACATAAGCTGTATAAAGGTGCAGGTCCTGTGCTGAGGGTTATCGAACTGGCTGATGCTGCGCCTCCTGAGAAGGAAGTAGCGACATTCTATTGATACAATAACAATTAAAGGAGTTATTTGCTATGAGCAAGATAAATATCGGTTTTATCGGTACCGGAAATATGGGTACAGCTATCATCAAAGGAATTGCAGGCAGTCCGAAGGC
Source organism: Ruminococcus sp. (assembly GCA_017960805.1). Classification (GTDB taxonomy): domain Bacteria; phylum Bacillota; class Clostridia; order Oscillospirales; family Ruminococcaceae; genus Ruminococcus. The sequence goes on along the minus strand of JAGCYM010000059.1, from coordinate 9,307 downwards.
TTCTGATATCAGTCTCTTTGCTTTTGATCCTGATACAGCTAAGGTAAGTGCACTTGCAGAATATGGTGTTACTCCTTGCGGAAGTGAAGCTGAGCTTACTGAAAAATGTGGATTCATTTTCCTTGCTGTAAAGCCTCAGATAATCGAAAAGGTAATCGAAGCCGCAGCTCCTGCAGTTACACCGGATAAGGTGATCATTTCTATTGCTGCTGGCATTTCTGATGAGTTTATTGCATCAAAGACTATTCCAGATGCAAAGGTAATACTTGTTATGCCTAATACTCCTCTTCTCCTTGGTGAAGGCGCATCCGCTCTCTCTCGCAATGAGAAGGTTACTGATGAGGAGTTTGAACTCATTCTCGGAGTATTCCGTTCATGTGGAAAAGCAGCTGTTGTTCCCAAGAATAAGATGAAGGAGATAATTGCTATAAACGGCAGCAGCCCAGCTTTTATCTACCTCTTTGCAAAGGCGTTCATTGATTATGCGGCTGCTGAGGGCATAGACACTGCTGCTGCAACTGAGCTGTTCAGCCAGAGCCTTATTGGTTCTGCAAAGATGATAACTGATTCAGGTTATTCTATTGCAGAGCTCATAAAGATGGTTTCTTCTCCTGGTGGTACTACCCTTGCAGGTCTTGACAGACTTTACGAAGGTAAGCTTGAAGATACAGTTAAGAATTGCTGTGAGAGTTGTACAAAGAGAGCTTACGAGCTTTCAAAATAAGATAGCATAATACTTGTCCGTTTTGCATATCCTTGATTGAAAGGAAAGATGCAAAATGAAACATGTTAAGTATATTCCTTCCAGAGGAAAAAGCTCTGGGTTAATGCTGATGTGCGCAGCCAGTGCCGTCGGAGTAGCAATTGGTTCAATTCCGGATGTTGCATTAGCTGGCGAAGTCACCCCATGGGTGCACCAGTTTTTTTCTCCGTCATTGTGCGGTGATACTGTTTTCAGCATATTTGTGCATACTCTGCTTTCCTCGCTGATATTTCTTTCGGCAGCATTTCTTTCCGGGACATTTGTTTTCGGACAGCCTGTCGGGATGGCTTTGCTAATATATCGAGGGATTGGAATCGGAGTATCGGTTTCTTCCGTGTATTCGGCTGGAGGCATAAAAAGCCTTCCAGTTGTAGCGGTTCTCATTCTTCCTTTTGCGCTTGCAGATCTTTTTATTGCAGCAGTTGCAATCAGGGAGGTAGTACGTTCTTCAAACGGATTGCTTAGATTCATGCTCTATGGCGAAAAAAGAAGTTCTGAACGAAGCGGATTCAGATTATACTGTATTAAATTTACAGTTCTCGCATTTATTTCATTTATTATTTCTTTGGCAGTGCCTTTGATGAGTTATTTTTGCAGAGGTATGCTCTAAAAAAACGGAGGATGTAAAAATTGGGCTTATTTTCAAGAGATTATGAGAGTGCAGGACCTGGTATAGCCAAAAATGCACCGAAAAAGCAAGGACTTGCACTCTTTTTCGACATTTTTTTCAGAAAATTCTGGCTGATGATCGGACTTAATATCCTGTTCTTTCTGTTTACTATTCCACTGGTAGCAACGCTTCCTGTGATGTATTATGTCAGAAACCCTAAGATAAGTCTTACGATAGTATTGATTCTGGTTGCAGTTTTTGGAGTCGTTATCGGACCAGCGTTTGCTGGAATTTCAAGAGTAATAAGATTATTCCTTCTTGGACGTCATTCTTTTATTGTGCGTGATTTCTTCAAAGGTTTCAAGCAGAATTTTAGTAAAGCAGCTATTGTAGGGGTGCTTGATATAATCGCACTGCTTTCTGCGTTTGCCGGTTATTATAGCTATCCTTATCTGGCAACATTGTATAACAATAAGATATTCTATGTTCCAATGGTTATAACTTTCAGTGTTGCTATTGTTATCCTTATGATGAACTATTACATCTTTCTTATGATAACAGCAACAGATCTGTCGTTGAAGAATCTTATAAAGAATTCATTTGCGCTTGCTTTTGTAGCGCTGAAGCAGAATTTCATTACGACAGTTATACTGATATTGTATTCAGCATTTCTTGCAGTGTTGTTCATCTATATGATGCCACTGTTCATGCTGGTGCTGCCACTTTTCTCAGTAGTTCCTATGTGGTTTGTTGTATGCTTCAACAGCTATCCTGTGATACAGAAGTATGTTATCACTCCTTTCTATGAAAACAGGGGAGAAATTAACCCTGAACTGTCAGATGGAGCTGACGAGATAGATGAAGAAACACTGTTTGAGGATATGGGTGGTAAGGAAAAGCCGATAGAGAAACCTGTTGAGAAACGCAGGAAGGGTAAAGGAAGACATATCTCTTAATTAGTTGAGCCTCGGTTTGGGTACCGGGGCTCTTAATTGTTATAAGCCCCCTAAAAATCAAAAACGCGTGACCCATTATTCAAGGTTCACGCGTTTAATTTATAAAGAAGTTGAAATGGAGTTTTGCAGATCGTGCAGAATTTGGTAGATGTCTGATCTGAGTTCGCGGGATTTAGATTATATATAATTGCTTTTATTTTTCTGCTTTTCGAAGACTTACGAGGAATACTGAACCTTCACCCAGCTTGCTCGTAACATAGATCTTTCCGTCGCATTTGGATATGATCTCTTTACATAGAGCTAGTCCCAGTCCGTTTCCCTGTGCCTGTCTTGAACTGTCAGCCTGGTAGAATTTGTCAAAGATATGGCGCTGCTGTTCCTCAGTCATACCGATTCCGCTGTCGCTGATGTAGACTTTGTAGTGATGCTCAGATTCTTCAATCTTGACTGTAATCGGTTCACCGTTTTCAGAGAATTTTATTGCATTGCTGATAAGGTTTGTCCAAACCTGAAAAAGCAGCGATCTCTGGCTGCATATTGTTAGTTCTGGAAGATCCAGATCAAAGTTTATGTTTTTTTGGCTCCATTTAGGTTCTAGGAGAACGATTGCTTCACGAAGCTGTTCATCAAGTCTGAAAGATGTCGGCTCATCAAGTGAAACCTGATGTTCAAGCTTGGAAAGACGAAGGATATTATCGGTAAGGTCATTCAGTTTTTCAATACTGAAGAACGATTTTGAAATATATTCATTTCGCTCTTCTGAAGAGATTGAGTCATCCTGCAGTAATGTTAGATATCCATTAAGTGAAGACAAAGGAGTCTTGAATTCGTGAGAAACATTTGCAATGAAATCATTTCTGATTAGCTCAATTGAACTCAGCTCCTGAGCCATGTAGTTGAAGTTTTCAACGGTTTCAGCGAGTTCTCGGAGCCTGCCGTTGTATTCTAGCCTTACACTGTAATCACCTTCAGCGATCTTGCGAGTGCCTTTGCTGAGATCAGAAAGAGGACGGAATATGTTCCAGACTGCAAAATATGAAATAGCGGAAGCAAGTATAACACTGATTATATAGATACTAAGACTTCCGAAAGCAGAGAATGTGCCTGTACGGAAACTGAATCCCAGCTTTTCAAGTAGCATCATAATTAATACAAATATAGCAAGCAGTATGAAAATTGTTGCGAAGAACGCAAGTGTTAGTCTTCGTGCAAGGCGTTTATAATGCTTTAATTCAGGAGTTTTCTTAGTCGGTATCATTTTTCACCGCCTTATATCCGAGACCGCGTATTGTCATTATCTTGAAGTCTGAGTTGTCTCTGAATCGCTCGCGTAGTCTGCTCATATGTACATCCAGCGTATGAGGGTCAACATCGTCCACTATTCCCCAGATATCATCAAGTATCTGTTGACGTGTAAATATCTGACCTGGGTAGGAGAGAAGCTTGTAAAGTATCTGGAATTCCTTCTGTGGAAGCACTTGAGAGCCATTGGCGTCTGTGACAGTGCAGGTTTCATATTCCAGTGTGATGCTGCCCAAAGTAAGCTTTTTCTCACTTGCGCTTTTAGCACGGCGAAGGAGTGCTGTAACTCGCATTATCATTTCTTTAAGATCGATCGGCTTTACCATATAGTCATCGGCTCCGGAACCAAAACCTGTCTGTTTGTCGGTTATGTCACCTTTGGCTGTTATGATCAGTACAGGGATATCAATATGAGCTTCACGAAGTTCTTGTGTGAGTTCAAATCCGTCCATACCGGGCATCATTACATCGGAGATCATGAGGTCAACATATTCTGTGTCTATTATTTCAAGTGCTTTATCAGCATTCTCAGCGGGAAGAGCTATGAATTCATTTTTTTCGAGTGTACGACAGAACAGATCTCGAAGATCTTTGTCATCCTCGACAACAAGTATTCGGAACATGATTTACCTCCAGATTTTTGTTGCATTCATTATAGCATATTTGTTTGAGATTAGCAAGAAGGCAAAAAGAAAACCCCGAAATCGGGGGCTTTCTCTATTTCCAGTAGTCATATTCGAGATCAGTAATAAAGTCAGGAGTGTATATGTTTTTGCCCTTGGTTGATATATCCCGTAGATAATAATGCTGAGACATGAAGCCTTTATCTATTATTACCAGATAGTTTCCGTCGGGATCATCATTGATCGGATATACACGTTCATCCAGCTTTTCCTCACCGTCCTGTACTATATAGCCAAGACATTCTCCGTATTCTGAATCACTGTTTTTTCCTGAGCCATAGGGAATATAGCATCTTCCGTTGTACGATATTGAGTTATAAGTGTCATTTGGATCAACAGGATTTTCAAAGGTGGCATATTCAAATGCTGATGCGTTGCTAGGGAGCGGTTCATCTAAACGGCTTCCGCAGGAGCATAGAAGTATTATCGAAGCAAGTGTAATTGATAATATTGCTTTTTTCATGGTGCCTCCTTGTTATCTGGAGCTGCGTACTGCTCTTTCAGTTTGAAATCAATTTGATAATTATCATCGAATGTAGCCTCGAATACGAGTATACTTCCATCATCACCTGTCATAGTTATTTCAGCTGTTCCCTTCTTGTAGAATTCAGCTTGCCAGCCGTGAGGCTCGCTGTCTTTGTCATATATGACTTTCACTATGTCCTCGTCTGAGGATACGGCGGTGTAGGTTATATCAGGATCAAGCTGGGTGTAGCTTCCTCTGAAGTTGATATTGCTTGATGCGTGCGGCTTGCCGTAGACGGTCGTGAAGAAGAATGCGGTGAGCAGAGCGATATTGAGTATGCAACCGATAGTGATGAGTTTCTTGTCTTCAAAAATGCCGAGAACAAGTACGAACATCACCGCCACGCAGAAAAGTTCGGTGAGGATATGCCATGGTGGATTATAGACCGTTCCATGCAGGTAAGACATACATGTCGACGCCAGCAAAGTCAGCATTGGTGAGAGTATCAGCAGACTGTACCATTTTTTTTTGGTGACGAACCAGCCGAGAAAAGCTCCCGGGAAGGTGAGCAAGGTCTGTAAAAACCACGGAGGATAGTATGAAAATATTCCCCAGTGAAGCCAGCAGAAAGGAACCTGAACAAGATATATGAGCGGCTGGCTTATTAGGAAAAAGACAAAAGTCTTACATGCAGCCTCAAGTGGTTTCTTGCAGTTTGTGATGATGACTATCGCTAGAAATATCCACCATTCGTAGCTAGCGCCGCAGTCGGTTAGGGACGTGTTCTCAAGGAATGGGATACAAAGCAGCACGCCAGGAATAACACCTGCTAGTACGGAGAGTACCAGCAGGCGTTTCCAGGTCATATCAATGCCGCCAAACAGTTTTTTTATATATTTCATTTCTTTTGTTCACTGTTATGAACCATAGTAGTGTTTTTTAAGGAGTGTTCTGTTTTCAGCTGTATCGCGAATGAATAATGTATAGTTGTTTGAATGAACAATAGCGATTGGTTTTTCGTTGAAAACAAGTGGAGTAGCTTCATTCAGAAGCATAACCAGCTCATCTGTAACGTATGCGTCTGAGTTAAAATCATTATAGCTGGTGTAGTAAGATCTATTGTCGTTTGCGAAAGCACAAGTTATACCATCAAGTTCCGAGTATTTGTCTTCGTCATCGGAGCCATAGTCATAATAATAATACCTGTAGGTTTTGGCGGAGTCTGCATCCTTACCGAAGAATGACTTTGGTCTTGAGTAGAAGCGAGGATTATTAATTACTTCAACATTAGTTGTAGTCCATGTACCACTATTTCCATTAGAAATATCACTAATTGTTATTGCAGGAATTGAAATGTCTCGCGCTGCAAGGAAATCCTTTGTGTTGTCAAAGGAATCAAGTACCCAGTAAGAACCAAAGTAGCAGTAAACGCTGCTGTTTTCCAGCTGAGACGGAGTCATGTTCATGATATCCATTTTGTATGCTTCTCTGAGTTTCATAAGACTGTCATTTGTTAGAGAAATAGTATCTCCTGTCTGACCGATCTTGTTGCTGATTGTGATCTTTCCGCCTTTTTTCTCTTCCTTGATTGTATCGAGGCTGCGGATGTAATTGCTGGTTGAATTATTTGCAGCATCAATAACTATTTTTTTAGAAGCATAATCTGCATATTCATCTGAACAAAGGATAGCTTCAGTAACTCCACTGAGCATTGAGCTCATAACAGTGTATTTTCTCTTGACAGTTGCGCCGTAGAGCGTCTGATATGTGATTTCAATGTTCTGGGAATCATAGCGATCATATTCTCTATCAATGTTTTCAATGTCGTTATATATATAGTTATCAAAGTGATAGTGCCTGTCAACAGCTTCCTTATTCAAAGCTGTAATAGACTTGATAACATCTTTGTCCCTGAATGTTATATTTGAGATTTCATATGGTAATATTGAATCATCATTCACATCAATGGAGACTGACTCAACGCTTAATGAAGAGGGAACATGACGTGGGGCTCCGAATCCGTCGGTGATCTTGCAGATTCCACATACAAGGAATACACTGCAGATAACTGCTGCGAAACCAATAGGTACGGTCCAGAAACGTTTGAATCCTCTTCTTGCTATGACTTCCATGATGAACCATCCGATACCACAGATAATGATTCCGGAGATAATAGCGGAGATGATGTTGATGCTTGTAGCCATCAGAAGAGACATGATGCAGAATACTGTCATAGCTCCGATTGCGTAGAAGAAAGCCTTGTAAACATATGGTTTAGAAACGTTCTCAGCTTTTCTGAGCTTATAGAGAAGGAACGCTGCAATGAGATAAACGGCTGTCATAATTACAGCGAGTATCATCCACCGGATATACATTGACTCATAGTAACTGTGAACGGTGCCATCCAACCCGTCTTCAACAGCCTGGAACAGATACATGAAGGAAAATACACTAGCGCCAATAGGAGATGTTGCTGAGAAAACAGGACTGTAGAATATGCTTTCTCCTACCATTCCGTATGATGAAGTTGTCACGATAGCGAGCCATACGCAGCAGATAGTTGCGGGTATCATTGCATTTACTGCAAGGATACTGAAAATAGCTTCGAATGTGCTTCCGGTAAATACTATTGCGAATACAGAAAGTGTGTAGATCATTATCATGCCTACGATAACGATCATACCAGCTTTGATAATATGTGGCATAATACTCCAGAATCCTTCAATATCAATGAAAACATTACCTATGCCAAGAATGACAAAACTGAGTATTACAGATATGATCACAGGGATTATGTACATTGTCAGTCCCGAAAGGTAATCTGAGAAGAAACGCTGTGTATTGCTGAGCGGCAGTGAATAGTTCATATCAACCAGGGATTTTCTGTATAGGTAATTGAAGTTGAACAATGCCATTACAAAGCCGAGACCGATGCTTAACAGGATGGTTCCGGCTCCGATAAATACAAAGGGGAGAAGGAAGAGAGTTATATCATAGTAGATTTCTTTTTCTTCACTGAGTTTATCATAGTATGCAGCAATCAAAGCCACAATTGAGATTACAGGGAGACCGAGAAGCTCAAGAACAAAGTTGATGATGAGTATTTTCTTGTTTTCGAGTATGTCGGTCAGGAAGCGTTTCCCGAAGAAGCTTTTAGTTTCCGTTGATGTCGTTGCTGTCATAACCGAGCACCTCCAATTCATAAATAAATATCTCTTCAAGAGTAAGTGGTATCATTTCAAGAAGAAGCGGCTCTTTTGGAGCAAATGCTGCTTTAACCGTGTTTTCATCGCCTTTTGCGATTATGTAGTAAATACTCTGGCTTCTTTCGAAATGAAGTATCTGAAGACCGGAAGCAGCAAAATCTTCTCTGGTGTATTCTGCAGGGGTACCATCTTCATTCTTTGGGAATACAACCTGAATCTTGTGAACTTCACCCTTAAGGCTGTCTATTTCACGTGAGAATACTATTTTTCCATTGTGAAGCAGAGCTGCTGTGTCACATACTTCGTTGATTTCTTTGAGGTTGTGAGATGAGATGATAGTGGTAAGCTGCCTGTCGAGCATTGCGTCTACAAGCATCTTCTTTACGATGATTCTCATTGTCGGATCGAGACCGTCAAAGGCTTCATCAAGAAGGAGGTAATCAGTTTTGCATGCCAGTGCAATGATAACTATTGCCTGACGTTTCATTCCCTTTGAGAAAGTGTTTATCTTCTTATTAAGAGGAAGATTGATACGTTTTCTGAGTGATTCGAAAAGCTCCTCAGAAAAAGTCGGATAGTAAGTCTTGTAATAATTCTTGAGTCCTTTTAGAGTATATCCTCCGAACTGAACGGTTTCATCATTTATGAAGAAAACTTTCTGCTTAGCTTTGATGTTGTCATAAACACGCTCACCGTCAATGAGGACTTCGCCGCTCTCTTGTTCATATATACCGGACAGAAGTCTCAGAATGGTTGACTTTCCTGCGCCGTTTGATCCAAGAAGTCCGAATGCAGTACCTTTTTCGATTTTGAGGTCGACACCGTTAAGAGCGGTATAGCTGTCGAACTTCTTGACTGTGTTTTTTAGTTCGATCATAGCTTTTCTCCTTTCCCGTGTTTAGTGTAGATATTGTCGAGATGTTCTGCGAGTACTTGCTTGTCTATCCCTCGGTCTGCGCAGGCCATAGCCGCGTTGTCGAATTCAGAGAGGACTGCGCTCTGGAACACGGAGCTGTCTGGCTTTGCAATGAAGCTTCCGCGGCCAGGGACAGAGTATATAATGCCTGTTCGTTCAAGTTCCTGATACGCCTTTGCAACGGTGTTTGGGTTAACACCAGCGTCTTTCGCGAATGCTCTGACACTAGGGAGCTGGTCATTTTCTGCAAGAGTACCCTTTACGATAAGACTTATTATGTTCTCATAAATCTGCTCATAGATAGGGATTCTGCTGGTAAGGTCGATAGAAAACATATACTGCCTCCTTTCTGTTGGGGGTGTACTATATCGGATAGTACATCTATTACACCTTTATGATATCACT
>JAGCYM010000007.1 GCA_017960805.1 Ruminococcus sp. | reverse complement strand
TGAAGCAGTATGAACGAACTGCATAAAACCTTATGAATAATTATAACAAAATTATAAAGAACTGTCAAGGAAATTGCCTATATATAATAAGTACAACGCTATTGTACACATCAATGATACTAATGTGTACAATAGTATCTGATACTATGGCAGGTTGAATATCAAACTATAGATGGAAATCTTTCAGCTTTGTACAAAGTGCTGATTTTGCAAAGTTCGCTTGGCAAGCTATTGACAAGTACACTTGGCAATGATATAATGCAGTCATAGAGAACGCCAAGTTCACTTGGCAGAGCAACTCTCGCATTCGCTAAAAACAAAACGTACTTATTGTGAGGTGCTGATATGAGAAATAACAGTGTAAAAGAATTCAGAGTTAATGAAAGAACTACAGCATCAGATATCATCGTTTTCCTTCTCTCATCAAAGCTTGTCCGTGTTGTATTGCTGACAGCGATTATGATGACGATATCTTATGTGATCGGACGCTGAGCATTCTTCGAGGAGGGTGATTACATGAACAAGGAAGAAATACTTCAGAAAGCCAGAAATGAAAAAAAGCCACAGCAGGGTGATGAACGTCAGAAGGGAATATTTGACAAGTCATTTTACTGGGCTTTTTGGGGGATAGTTTTATGTTCTTTTGTATTTTCGCTTATTCGCAATATAAAAGGTGATGAAAGTTTAGAATTCCCTTGCACTATTCTATTTGCTGTGTCGTGTGCATTTGTGTACCGATTCATCAGAGACCATAAGAAAAGTGATATGGTCATTTCACTTCTTACGATATTATTATTTGGTCACGCGCTTTTTAGATATATAACCGAATATCTTATGTGATCGGACGCTGAGCATTCTTCGAGGAGGGTGATTATATGAACAGGGAAGAAATACTTGCCAGAAGCAGAAGTGAGAACAATACAGAATTTGAAAAAGAAACATATAAGTTTGCAGGAAGTATCGCCCGTATAATCGGTGGATTATTGTGTGGTTTGCTCCTGGTGGTTGAACAGTTTGCAACAGGACACTTCAACTGCGGATACTTTCTGATTTACTGTGTAATGCAGGCGACCCATGATGGATATATATTCATAAGGACAAAATCAAAGCTGCATATTTTTAGTTTTGTTTGTTATATTGCAATTTCAATTATAATGGGATACGGTTTCATTAAAGAAATGGCAGGCAGGTGAGCCTATGGATGATAAACTGATATTAAAGAACAACCTTAAGGAAGCTCGGACGGAGGCAAAACTATCTCAGTCACAGCTTGCCGAAATGGTCGGGGTGTCGCGAAACACAATCAGTTCAATCGAGACAGGACAGTATCAGCCTACTGCCAAACTAGCGTTAATACTGTGCATTGCACTCGATAAAAAATTTGAGGATCTGTTTTATTTCTGATAAAGAGGAATAAAATTATTGATTTGTCAGAATCAATATGATATAATAATATCACTTTACAATTAATCAAGGGAGGCTATTATGGAAAAAGTACTTGAAGTCAAAGAACTGTCAAAACAGTACACCAAAGTGCTTGCTGCCGACAAGGTTTCATTTGAGATCGAAAAGGGAGAGATATTTGCTCTTATCGGCCCTAACGGCGCAGGCAAGACCACAACTATACGTATGATATCTACTCTGCTTACCCCAACTTCGGGTGATGCAATAGTAGCCGGACACAGTGTTGTCAAGGATGGAGCAAAGGTGCGTGAGTGCATCACATATCTTCCTGATGAGGCTGGTGCATATAAGAATATGACAGGAAAGAGCTATCTGCGTTTTATGGCAGGACTATTTTCAACTGATATTGATACTATAAACCGTTATGTTGAGCGTGCTGAGAGAATATGCGGCCTTGGGGACAGACTCAAGGACAAGATCGGCACATACAGCCGAGGCATGATAAGAAAGCTCCTTCTTGCTCGAGCTGTAATGACTGAACCAAAGCTTGCTATTCTTGACGAGCCTACAAGTGGCCTCGATGTACTGAATGCAATAGAGATCCGTAAAATGATAAAGAAGCTTGCAGCGGAGGAGGGAATGTCATTCCTTCTTTCTTCACACAATATGCTTGAGATTGAGTTCGTTTCTGATCGTGTTGGCATTATTTCCAAGGGGCACCTTCTTGTATCAGGAAAGGCAGACGAACTGAAGGAACGTTACAGCGCAAGCAATCTCGAGGAAGTATTTGAAAGGGTGGTGAAGGGTAATGAAATTCTTTAATCTTCTGAAAAAAGAGCTTGGAGAGCTCATCACCCCACAGACCATACTTTCTCTCGTAGCGATATCAATGATGCTCATGATGATGGGCAAGCTAATGACAAATACAATCAAGGAAGCTGTGAAGAACGAGTATAAGATCACAATGAGTGACCGCGACAATACAGACTTCACCCAAAAGCTTGCAGAGGCCCTTGAGAAAAGCGGAGCGACACTCAAAATGGTTGATACATCAGGAGATGATTATTCAGCTATTCTCAAGGATGTTGACGCAGAGGCACTTGTTATCATCCCTGAAGGCTTTACAGAAAAGCTTGAAAAAGGTGAACGTCCTGAGATAATCAGCGTTTCAGCGATGAAGTCGGCAGCGGCTATGTCGAATGTCATGAACAGCAACAGCGGAGCGATAGAGCTCATTTCACAGTGCATATCATCGACATTTGCATCCAAGGCAGGACTTACAGCTGAGCAGGTTGAGCTGCTTCAGGTACCTGTTGAAGTTACGGATCAGACAGTTGTCAAGGATAAGAGTGCTCCTATCAGTTCGACAAGCGTTATGAGCAGTATAATGATGAAGAACATGATCCTTCCGATCATTGTTTTCCTGCTTATCATGCTGACATCTAATATGCTTATGACAGCAATCAGCACTGAAAAAATCGACAAGACACTTGAGACACTGCTTTCAACTCCTGTATCTAGAACATCTATACTCAGCGCAAAAATGCTTGCAGCGGCTATAATCGCTCTGATAAATGCGGTCGTATATATGGTAGGATTCTCTTCGTTTATGTCAGGTACAAAAGAGTCTTTATCAGAAGAGATGAGCGGACAGCTTATCACGCAGTATATCTCAGTAGATGAAGCTCTTGACAGACTTGGACTTACACTTGGTATTACAGACTATATCCTTGTCGGCGCACAGCTTTTCCTAACAATAATGATCTGCCTTTCTGTTTCACTCATGCTCGGTGCTCTTGTAAATGATACAAAGCAGTCACAGACGATGATGATGCCTCTTATGATACTTGCTATGGTTCCGTACATTATTTCAATGATGGCAGATATCAATACCTTGCCTACAGCAATCAGAATGGTGGTTTATGCTATACCGTTCACTCATACATTCTCTGCTATGAACAATATCATGTTCGGAAATTATGCAATATTCTTCGGCGGCCTTGCTTATCAGTTCATAGTATTCGTTATCTGCATGTTCTTCGCACTCAGACTGTTCAAGTCTGATAAGATACTGACTGCTTCGCTCAACTTCGGACAGAAGTCCAAGTTCAAGAAGCACGATGATAATGAATGAGCTGAATTCATGTAGGCGACTTGGTTTTTAGCATTTAGTATAATTAATATGGGGACCATCCGTTTCAGAAGAACTGAAAGGATGGTCTCTTTTTTGAATGTGGGAAGCATTAGATACAGAATGATTGCTTTGTCCAATTATCGGTCAGACCGTAAATAGTAGGGAAAAAAGGAGGAGAATGATCTTATATTTATTTCCGTTCAAGAGGATATAAAAAAACAGAGAAAAGTATTGACAAGCTGTAAATAATAGGTATAATAAATAATGGACTATACAATGGGTATATATTTACTGTATAATGGTATATAAAACACTGATGGGGTATAAAGAAGCTGAATAGTTGTAACAGTATTTTTAGAACGTGAGGTATTGTAGTTAATGAGTGAGATCATCGTAGTTGATTCAGAAAAATGCGTTGGATGTAATGCCTGCATCCGATCATGTCCGGCTCCGGAGGCTAATATCACAAAGAAGCTGGATGACGGAAGATTCGTAACAACGGTTAACTCCGAACGTTGTATTGCGTGCGGTGAGTGTGTACGTAACTGTTTGCATGGAGCGCGTGATTATATTGATGACACCGAGGAGGCAATGTCTGCTATCGAGAAAACGGAAAAGCTGATTATTCTGGCGACACCTTCTATAAAAACGGTATTTCCTAAACAATGGAAGAATATTCTAAACTGGTTCCGTGAGAATGGATGTATGGTATTTGATGTTTCATTCGGTGCTGATATATGCACATGGGCGCATATCCGTGCTATCCAGAGGGGGGCAGTTGGAAATCTCATTACACAGCCGTGTGCAGCAATAGTAAAATATATTGAGACCTATCAGCCTACACTCCTGAAAAACCTTTCTCCAATACATAGTCCTATTCTATGTTCTGCCATCTTTATAAAGCGTTATATGAGACTGCCTAACAAGATTGCAGTTCTTTCACCATGTGTAGCAAAAAAGAATGAATTCAATGAAACGTCGTTCGTTGAATTTAATGTCACATTCCAGAAGTTAATGGAGTATTTTAAATCAAAACATATTGTTATAAGAACTGATCAGGATGATGATTTAGCATATAATTTCGATGGCGATCAGGGACAGATGGGCGCGATTTATCCGAAACCCGGTGGACTTCGAGATAATCTCTGGCTACATGATCCGGAAATCAACATTGTAACTTCTGAGGGCGTTCACAGGGTATATCCGGAACTTGATATGTATGCGAAACTGAATGAAAGCAAAAAGCCGAGGGTGTTTGATGTACTATCATGTGAATTCGGCTGTAATGTTGGCGCTGGTGCGAGATCACAGCAGACCCTGTTCGATATTATGCAGACAATGAATGATGTTGAAAAGGAAGCTAGTGGACGCAGAAAGATCAAAGGTGGATTTTTCCGTGCCAGTGAGGACCAGATATTCAAGCGTTTTGACGATGAACTGATGTTAGAGGATTTTATCCGTCAGTACAGACAGCTCACACCGTCATATGAGCCGACTGAAGAAGAACTCGAGCCAATTTTCAGTTCCATGGGAAAACATACCGAGTCTGAAAAGAATTATAACTGTCATGCATGTGGTTATTCTTCATGCAAAGCAATGGCAACTGCGATTTATCGAGGCATCAATTTGCCGGATAACTGTTTAGTGCATGCAAAGTCATTACTTATGTCTAAACAGAATCCTATTTCAGGTCAGAACGAAAAGATTTCCAAGCTCAGTTCGGATGTTGAGAAAATTTCACGTAGCTTAAATGAGATCATCGAAGCAAACGATTCTAACGGTAATCGCAAGAATGATGTACATGACCTTCTGACCAATGTTATTGAATTCTGCAATAGTACTGAGACTATGGATAAAGAGAGCCTTACTTCACTTGTAGAGATCCTTGAAAAAACTGATGATGCTTTCAATGAACTCGACAAAAATATAAAGAATACAAGTGATAATACAAGTACTATAAATCAGTATATTTCCGATATCCGTCAACTTGTTACTGAAATGAATTCAGTACTGAATGAAGATGATGTGCTTGAGGAATCATAAGTCTGAATAAAAACATCATAACAAAGAATAATAGCCTTTCAAAGTCATATGAGACTTTGAAAGGCTATTTTGGTTAAAGAACAAAAATGACAAGACGTATTGATAATTCGACCTTTACGTACTGACATGAAATAAGTACGTATCATTATTCAGCACGTCCAAATAGCGTCTGTATCGCTTTGGAATATCTATACCAACAATGTGACATTATAGCAGTGCTGCCGTCGCCGTCAAACGATATCAGTGCCAGTAGTGGTTCATCAGTCAATATGGCATTATTTACTTCTTCATCAGAGGAATACTTGATTATATTCATAAGCCACCTGTTCTTTAGTATCTAAAAATGATTCGTACAAACTATGCAATTATTATTGTTTAATTAGAAGCTTTTGGTAATAACTTGAAATTAATAGTTTGATGCCTTCCTGTATTATATTACAAAAACGCATTATTACAAGTAAATAATCATTATGCGTGGAAAGTATCAATTACTCTTTATATATTTCCGGAAGAGAAGAGCAAGAACTATCAGTACAAGTGCAGATAAATACAGCCATGAATTGATTTCTGTCTTACCCTCGGAGAATGAGAACATGTCAAATATCCATAGCTTTTCACGAAGGATCATATTCATGAGCAAATACGAGGCAGATACCATATATCCGATAACAGCGTTATCGCCGACAGCTGAAGAAAAGAATCCGAGGCTTCCAAGTGCTAATGCGCCTCCTATTGCTCCGGCAAACAGACGCGCTGTCACCTTTGAGTCATTGTAACGCATATAAAGCGCAAGAATGCCGACAAGCGCTATTGTCAGTAACAGCGAACACAGAAGTCTCAGAAAACAAACCAGTATATGACTTGTTTTCTTTGATCTAACTACATCACTTATGCTCTCATTCTGTTCTGGCATGAATATCGGAGTCATGAGAAGCATTCCGAATATCGGTGACATGATCTCCAGAGGCTGAGCAGCCATTTTTTCATTTAGTTCAGAAAGTCCGAAAATAATCGGAGTAACTGCGAGAGCTATGATAGCAGCCAGATAGTGAAGGAGAAAGTTATGCCTTACGTCTGAGCAGACCACCTTCGCCAAACAGCTTGAAACCATTGAATTTTCCTCCTCTCTTCAGGTCATAGACATATGCGGCAATACATACTGCAAGAAGAGATATGACCATGAAGAATATGCGGTTGAATACGAAATCATTAAAGCATTGCATAAATATGTCACGGTCAAAAGTTGAATTGTGTCTGCATATCAGATCAAACTTTCCGATATCACCGGCAAGAGCGACGCTTCCTGACATAAGGCATCTGAAAGCCCATACGCACTGGAAAGCAATAGCTATACCTGCTGAGAATACTTCGGTCAGAAGCATTCCGGATGCTGTGGCTACCATTATATTCGGTAACAGCCAGAATGTTGGAAGTGTGAACATTGCTGACATGCTCATTTTTTCTCCGCTGTATACAACTTTAGCCTGAATAAATGCGATCATCATAAAAACTATTATTGGAATGAACATAGTTACTACAAGTGCAGCATATCTGGTGAACACAAGCTTAAAAGAAGAAATGCTTCTTGAATATACCAGTTCACTCATTCTGCGCCTTCTGTCAGCTGCAACGAATACAGCAGAAACGAATACGGGGAGAAATGCAAGATCGATTCCCATATAGTCACTGAACAATCTTGCGAGAGCATAGGTTATCCTGTCATACTTGATAAACGCTTCATACTGCTTGAGAGAATCCTCATCTGTCATATCAACTCTTGAATAGTTGAAAACTAAAGCATCAACAGCAAAGTCAGAACCGCCTCCGAGTATATCATCTATCTCACCCATAATCTCAGTAAATCTTTCATAGGTCAGATCACTTTTTACTGTCAGGTCATCAAATCTGTTTTCAGGGCACTGGCTGAAGAAATCCATTATCGAATCAGAAGAGGTTGATTCAAGGTAAACTTCAATTCCTTCATGATCTGTGTTCAGCCATTCCTGAAGGTGTGATTCAAGGATATCTTCAATGCCATTATGATCAACACCCATCATTTCCTGAATGTAGATTTCGACTTTTTCCTTCTTTTTTTCTTTCAGGCTGACCGCTTTATAGAATCCGTATGGATAACAAACATAATTGTTTGAGGTGTATTCTCCCATGAGCGTATTAATAGCTTCGTTCATGATCTGCTCATGGTTTTCAACAATTTTATATCCACCTGTATATTCGGACGCTCTGAATTTGCCATCATTAAAATACTGAGTAAAGAACATCAGAGCTGTTATTACAAAGAATATCCAGAAAGACAGTGATCTTAATATTTTTTTGCATTCTTTAAAAAACAGCATTATTCATCACCGCCTTTCACTTCACATCCGTTGCTGTGAAGGCAGTACATATAAGCGCCTTCGAGATCCGGATCAGAAAGAACTGCATTCGGAAGATCTGGTTCTGCATCTGATACGATTCTTACCGTATTGTATTCGTTCTGAGGAAGAATACCTGTTACTATATATTCTTTCTTTATCTGAGCCATAAACTGTTTTTCCACATTAACTGTATATATATGACCTTTTGCTTTTTCAAGAAGCTGGGATACTGATCCTTTCCAAAGGATCTTTCCGGAATCCATTATAGCGAGCTGTTCGCAAGATGCTTCGATATCAGCGACAATATGTGTTGAGAGTATAACTATGCGCTGTTCTGCAACTTCACACAGAAGATTTCTGAATCGTATTCTTTCTTCAGGATCAAGTCCTGCAGTTGGTTCATCAACTATAAGTACTTTCGGTTCGTGCAGAAGTGCCTGAGCAATGCCAAGACGTCGTTTCATCCCTCCGGATAGCTCTTTGATTTTCTTATGTCTGTGCTGGGTGAGATTAACCTTATTCAGAAGGGCTTCAACACGTTTTTTTCTCTCTTCTTTTGGTATTCCTGAGAGGGCTCCGAGATAGTCGAGCGCTTCATCAGTTTTCATATTAGGATACATTGAGAATTCCTGTGGAAGATATCCGGTTATAGTTCTTATCTCTTTCTCTTTTTCAATCGGAATTCCGCATACAGTTATTTCACCGTTTTTCTTTTTGTGAAGTGCGGCGAGAGTTTTCATAAGTGTTGTCTTGCCTGCACCGTTCCTTCCAAGGAGTCCGAACATTCCTTTTTCAATAGTGAGATCAATATTGAATAAAGCCTGTTTTTTTCCATAGTATTTATTCATGTTTTTTATTACTATACTGTTTTCCATAGCTGCTCCTCCTAAAAGAAAATGACACGATATTTTTCTATCGTGTCATTATTATAAAATGCAATTATCAACTATTTATCTGATTTTCAGAAATATTTTTTGAAAATGATGCGGTAACCATTCCGCCTCCGTTTTTGTTATTCTGAATAGTGATTGTACCTCCTGCCTTACGGCAGAGGAGCCAGCATATGTATAGTCCGAGTCCGAAATGTTCCTTATCGTTTTCATCATCAGCGCGATAGAATGGCTGCCAAGCCTTGCGTAAAGCATCTTCTGAGAAGCCGTGACCGTCGTCGGAAACTGTAATCTCAAATATATCGTTTTCTGCTTTTACCGCGCATTCAATGCAGTTTTTTGCATATCTCTGCGCGTTTGAAATTAGATTCATAAATACCTGAGTTACAATCTCGATGTCTGTATAGATCAAATCTTCTGAGCTTACATTGAATGAAAAACTAAATAAACGGTCTTTACAAAGAAGCTTTCCGTTTTCTTCAAGCTGAGAGCAGAGCTTTCCGAATGTTAAACTGTCAACATCCGGAATGATGTCCTCCAGTTTCTGGATGCTGCTCATCTTTTCTGTGTAATGTTCAAGTCTGCTGACCTGCCCTGACATCTTTTCCAGAATCTCTGACTGCTTTTCAGGATTTATTTTACCTTCATACTGTGTTATCAGATCCATGTACCCTTTCAGTACGGTGATAGGCGTTCTGAGATCATGAGAGAAGGCTGAATTAAGACGTTTTCGTTCTTCAAGTGATTTCCATAGCCGGTAATTGCTGTCATAAAGATTCTGCCGCATTTCTTCAAATGAGTCGCACAGTTTTCCAAGTTCATTCTGTGATTTGCATTCAATTTTGAAATCCAGATCGGCATCGAGTATTCGTTCTGAAGCTCTTGTCAGAACATCAACAGGTTCCTGAAGCTCTCTTCGGAAAAATACTTTTGCGGTATATAGGAGACAACATACAGACCAAAATGGAATTAGTACAATCCTTGCATAATAAAACAGATGGAAAAGCCACTGGTCAGCCGGTCGGGCAAGTGCTTCCGCATATATACGGCCATTATAATAATACTCCAGATATCTGTCCACATACCAGTTCTGTAAGTACAGCGAGCCTGCTTCAATAATTATGATTCCAATACAGCATACTATAAAGCATGGTATCAGATATCTGAAAAATGAGTGACGCAGTTTTGTTATTTTACCCATTTGTATCCCATTCCCCATACAGTACCAATGTGCTGTTCTTCTCCGTATCTTCCAAGCTTGCTCCTTATCCTGCGGATATGTTCGGCGATTACAGAACTGTCTCCTTCAGCGTCATATCCCCATATTTTTTCGTAGATGCGTTCTTTGTCGAAAATCTGTCCGGTATTAAGTGAGAGCAATTCGATGATACCATACTCTTTTTTTGTAAGGTCAATCAGTTCATTTTTGCAGGATACAGTCTTTTCTGTGTAATTAACACTGATGTTGCCATAGAAACGCACATTTGCGGAAGCTGATGTTCTATGGTCACGGCGTATATGAGCTGCTATTCTGGCTCCGAGTTCATCAAGGGAGAAGGGTTTGATGATATAGTCATCACCGCCTGAAGCAAATCCCTTTATCTTGTCCTCATCCTCAATTCTTGCCGTCAGGAAAAGTATGGGGCAGCTTATATGAGCTCTTATCCTTGAACACACCTCAAAACCATCCGCTTCAGGCATATTAACATCAAGAAGAATAAGATCAGGAGATTCAGAAGCAGCTTTTATCGCCTGTTCTCCGTTATATGCGGTATATACACAGTAGCCTTTGAGCTCGAGATAGTCTTTGAGAAGGCTTACTACATCTTTTTCATCGTCTGCAACTAATATTTTATACATGTGCTCACTTCCTTCCAGTATGAGTTTACCAAGTAATTATAAACTATTTATCAACTTTTCATATTTTCAGTAATTATCTTTTTTGCGATACCACGATTATACTGCATTAACATTGAAGTGTCAATAGAAAAGCCATCGTACTTTCATGAATTAAGTACAATGGCTCAGTCTTTTTCGTGACTATATGGCAAAGTTCTAATAGGAAGTTACCACCAAGCCCGGTGGAATTTTAGTTGACGCCAGTCATGATAATGTGAAAGTGAGAGCTTTTGATCTAACTTATTTGAAAATGGAATCATTTTTTAGTCAGATAATTATATGCCAATCTGATTGTCTCATCATTATTATAAAGGTCATCAAATCCTTCTGGTGTATTGATTGCTTCATAATGCATGAAGCTTTGTAATGAATCTGAATATGAATCTGGTCTTGTCCCAAATGCAGAATTATCAAAATTTTCAAATGTATAATTGCCCCATGGGAAATAAATGAAAACGAGATTGCTGTTTGGTAATTTAGATGCGACAAAAGACTTGCCTAATCCTTCACCACCAGTATTGTTACCGATGACATATGCAAGAGAGTGCTTTCGCATATCATGAACGAACATGTCAGCAGCTGATCCTGTTATATGAGAAGTTAATATCACAACATTTTTATTTGATTCAGCTTTACCAGTGTATGTTGTAGTTTCTGTAGCTTGGTACAGATCAACATCAAGATCAAACGGAGCATCCACTGCATCTTTAAAGAAGGGAAGCGTAAAATAATCAATTAGAGTTGTTTTTATCTGTTTATTTGATTTGGATTTAGGACAATAAAAGACACGTTTTTCTGTGAAACTATCTGAAAAAAGATAAGGATATATGGCTTCTTGTCCCATAAGAGAATAACCACCATAGTTTCTCCTAAGATCCAGGATAACATTATCGTTTTTGATTTTTTTTAGCATTTCTTCAATAGAGGATTTTTTTTCATATTCCATATTACCAATCATAATATAGGAGACATCAGACCCATCAAATGAATAGAAATCATTAGCAGAACTATCTAAAGAAGATATTTTTTCCCTAAAGACCCAATCATAATAAATATCAGAAAATAAAGTGCATTCTTTTGTTTCTCCTGTATCTGAAGTGAGCGTTAACTTACACTCGGTTCCGATATGATCATTGAATACGATCTTTTCTCTGAAGGGTTTATCGAATTTGCCATCATAGAAAAGTTTGAATATTGAAGGCTGTGCGGTTACATATTCATCGACGGGGATCCCATTGATCATTTCTAAGCTATATTTTTCAAATGTATTATTATCAAAGCTGTCGTATGTAGAGAAATTATAGTTTCCATCCTGATATAAAAAAGAATAATACTTTGAGTCGTCATCCAAATTAGATTTGTCTACAAGTTTTTCCCAGTATTGGTTGTAACTTATCACGTTTCTATCGGTACTAATTCTTCTTTCGTTATAACACCGTAAATTATCAGGCTTGCTTGTTGGATATATAAGATCGGTATGAAAACTTGGTATATCATAGAAGATTGCTTCCAATGTAACATAGAACTCATAATCGTTCTTGGTTTCAAGGATAAGATTCTCATAAAGCTCTTTTCGGTCTTTGAAATTAAAACCATATGCTTTTTCATAGTTATCCAAACTGGTCATACTGCTTACAACAGTATCATATAAAAACTCAAAATCTTCGATCTTCTGTTCCTGAGTCAGATCGAGAGAGGAGATTGCTTTAGGAGGAAAAGTATTGTTAAATAGTTCTTTAATCGAAAATCTAAAAATGTAGATTAGAAGAATAGACAATGAAACAAAGGAAGTAATAAAGAATATGATAACAGCTAAAAATAAGAATGAAATAAAACTTTTTTTGCGTTTAAGGGATTGCATAGAAAAATCCTTTCAAGAATTAATAGAGCGTTTTGAAGTAAAGACACAAATAGAATTTTGTTTTTTATATTATCAATATTATATAGCATTTGAGTTAATGTGTCAATAAGCATGAAGTACTTTCTAGGAAAGAGAATAGTTCCGAAAATTGCTAGAAAATCTTAAATTCAAATCATCAGATATGATATGCGGAAAGATAAGCTTGATGAAAAAAGGCGAACTCCGTATTGCGGAATTCGCCTCTGATTTTATGATTATTTGCGATTGATTAATACATACCGCCCATGCCGCCTGCAGGCATTGCAGGAGCAGGATTCTCTTCCTTGATGTCAGCAACAAGGCTCTCAGTTGTGAGTACCATGGATGCTACGGAAGCAGCGTTCTGGAGAGCAGAACGTGTAACCTTAGTAGGATCAACGATACCAGCTGGGATCATATCTGTGTAAACTTCATTATAAGCATCGAAGCCATAGCCGAGCTTACGTGAACGTCTGATCTTGTCAACGATTACGCTTCCCTCGAGGCCAGCGTTCTCAGCAATCTGACGTACAGGAGCCTCAAGAGCCTTGAGGATGATCTTAGCACCTGTCTTCTCATCACCGTCAAGTGTGGGAACGAGCTTCTCAACAGCAGGAATTGCGTTGATGTATGCAGTACCGCCGCCTGCAACGATACCCTCTTCAACTGCAGCCTTTGTAGCAGCGAGAGCGTCCTCGATACGGAGCTTCTTTTCCTTCATTTCAATCTCAGTTGCAGCACCAACCTTGATAACAGCTACGCCGCCAGCGAGCTTTGCAAGACGCTCCTGGAGCTTCTCACGGTCAAAGTCAGATGTTGTTGTTTCGATAGCAGCACGGATCTGAGCAACTCTTGCCTTGATAGCCTTCTTGTCGCCAGCACCGTCAACGATGATTGTGTTCTCCTTCTGGATAACGATCTGCTTAGCCTGACCGAGCTGCTCGATAGTTGTCTCGCTGAGCTCAAGACCGAGGTCAGCAGTGATTACTTCACCGCCTGTGAGAGTAGCGATATCCTTGAGCATCTCCTTACGTCTGTCACCAAAGCCAGGAGCCTTAACAGCAGCAACCTTGAATGTACCACGGAGATTGTTGAGGATAATTGTTGTGAGAGCTTCACCCTCAACATCCTCAGCGATGATAACGAGTTTCTTACCCATCTTAACGATCTGCTCGAGAAGAGGAAGTACTTCCTGGATGGAAGAAATCTTCTTGTCAGTAATAAGAACGTAAGCATCATCGTAAACAGCTTCCATCTTATCAGCATCTGTGATCATGTAAGGTGAGATGTAACCACGGTCGAACTGCATACCCTCAACTACTTCGCTGTATGTCTCAGCAGTCTTGGACTCTTCGATTGTGATAACACCATCAGATGTAACCTTTTCCATAGCCTCAGCAATGAGCTTACCAACAGCTTCATCAGCAGAAGAAACTGTACCAACTCTTGCGATATCCTCGCTGCCTGCAACAGCCTTTGAGTTGTCAACGATAGACTTAACAGCTGTATCAACTGCCTTAGCGATACCCTTCTTGATAACCATCGGGTTTGCACCTGCAGCAATGTTCTTCATACCTTCGCGTACGATTGTCTGTGCGAGAAGAGTAGCTGTTGTTGTACCATCACCAGCAGCATCGTTAGTCTTTGTAGCAACTTCCTTAACGAGCTGTGCGCCCATGTTCTCGAAAGCGTCATCGAGCTCGATGTCTTTAGCGATTGTAACACCGTCATTTGTGATGAGGGGAGCACCGAACTTCTTGTCGAGAACGACATTTCTGCCCTTAGGTCCCATTGTTATTCTTACTGTATCAGCAAGCTTGTCAATGCCTGCCTGTAACGCTTTTCTTGCGTCTTCGCCGTACTTGATATCCTTTGCCATAATGATTACTCCTTTAATTCAATTCTATTATTGTATGCTTATTTTACAGTTGCAAGAATGTCTTCCATCTTAACGATGATGTATTCTTCGCCCTCGAGCTTGACATTTGTGCCTGAATATTTGGAAATGAGCACCTTATCGCCCTTCTTGACTTCCATCTTAACGTCAGAAGTTCCGGGGCCGACCTCAACAACTTCAGCGACCTCAGGCTTCTCCTTAGCTGAGCCTGAAAGGATGATGCCGCTCTTTGTGGTCTCCTCTGCCTCAACCATCTTAACAACTACTCTGTCCTGTAAAGGTTTGATAGTCATGATATATACCTCCTGAAATAATTATATGCAATAGTTTAGCACTCTCTTTCTTTGAGTGCTAATTATATTTTACCACCTTTTTCCAATAAATCAAGACATATATTGCAACTTTGTGATTGTGCACAAATAATATTCTGTGATGTTGAATTAAAAGAACGTTGATGTGCGCGGATCTGATTATTTTTCGTTGCTTTCCTTATTCATTTTCCAGTTTCCTGAATGGTGGATAATTGGTCTGAGCTGAATTCCTCTTAGAGCTGCGTCAATAGTATCAGGGATAAGTTCGAATTCAGCAACCAGGGATGCCGGCTTTTTTTCTATATCATCCTGGAGCATCGGAACGAAGTAGTAGTTTTTTCTGTTAAATAGTTCTCCTATATTCTTTGCCGATCCCATGAGAGAATCGTTTGAAGCAATGGCAAGAACAACAGGCTTTCCGCTTCGCAGGTGTGATTTTACAGCCATTGTCGCAGCGCTGTCAGTAATTCCGGCTGTTAATTTTGCTACTGTATTTGATGTGCATGGAGCGATCACCATGATATCGGTCATATCTTTCGGTCCTATGGGTTCAGCTGCCGAAATATCCGTTATGACTTCATGACTGCATATTTCAGATAATCGTTTTATGTTTTCTGAATTTGTTCCGAAACGTGTAGAAACAGTTGATGCTCGCTCTGACATTACAGGTATTAGCTTTGCTCCGAGTTCACGCAGACGTTTTGCCTGTTCGAAGCAGCGTTCGAATGTACAGAATGAACCAGTCATTACATATCCTATGCTTAAGCCCGTAAAGTTATTCATCAAAAGAGTCACCTCTTCTCTCTATAATATCAGAAATCGCATCGGCAATTATCTCGCCTGCGGTCACAGGGGCAGTTTTTCCTGGGAGTCCGTTTGCGCGTATGAGCCGCATTCCGATTTCAGATGAGGAATCCGCATCGAAGCCTCCAGTGCCTGAAGCGAGTTCAATGAATAAAGTATCGCTGTTGAATACATTTATATTTTCTGATGTGAAGACGGTTGCAGGTACTGTATTGAATACTAGTGCATAATCATCGGATAGTTTATTGGTGTATACTGATCTGATGCCAAGCATTTCAGCCTTTGCCTCTGCTTCCGGGCTGCGGACAGCGGCGGTAATGTCAGCACTGAAACCAAGAAGGATCCTAGAGAGGGCTGTTCCTATCCTTCCTAAGCCTACAATAAGCACAGGAAGACCAGAGAGAGCGGTATCCAGCTTTTCAAGAGCTATCTGTACTGCACCTTCTGCAGTGAGATAGGCATTCTTTAAAAGGAGTTCTTCATTTGTGAGATAGGAGACAAGTTTTTGCTCTGGAAACAATTCCCTGAGAAGGAAGTCTTCACGACCGGTGAAAATAATGCCGTTATCTTTAACGGCAGAGGCAATCGTTTCAGCT
Organism: Ruminococcus sp.; assembly: GCA_017960805.1. Lineage (GTDB taxonomy): Bacteria > Bacillota > Clostridia > Oscillospirales > Ruminococcaceae > Ruminococcus. Next base: position 78,032 of record JAGCYM010000007.1, on the reverse strand, counting down.
GAAAGACTGCAACCATATGGAGTGTTTACAGATCCGTCGGAATTCAGAGCATTCATAGGCAGGACTGCGTAGTCATATAAACCTGGAGCAGGGGACGGATCGGAAAGAGGTTTTAAGTGCATGGGAAGTGCTTTGCAGTCAAAGCCAGAAATAGTAGTACTATATCTTAGTGCAAGACGGGATGCGCAGTAAATCTGACGTTTATCACCGCCGGCAATCAGTATTTTTATATCATTTCTCATTTTGTTCTCCATTCTGCCGGACAACGGCACAGTTGAATCAGATCTTCCGCTAAAAGAGCGGTATTCTCTGTTCATTATATGGAGAAGGAATAGAATATGTGAAGGAGTGCGGGCAGATCAAAAAGCAGGAAAAATATGTATTTATTATATTGATAGTATTGGGCATGAAAAAAAGAGCCACATCAATCTGCGGCTCTTGCTGAATATAAATGCTAATTTGGCAACTTAGTCTCTCCGTTTATTCGTTACACACTCTGTTCCTTCCGGTAGATTTAGCAGTGAACAGAGCGTGATCGGCACGTGCAAACCATGATTCGGACGAATCATATGAATATAGTTCGGTTGCACCAATGCTGTATGTGATGAAACCAGAGCTTTGAAACAAGTTCAGCATAGGTTCCATTTTCTGAAAGGACATACAGAAAAATGCCTCTTCTAACCAATGCATGATAAGTATCGGTTTTTACATCGGCGATTACTAATTCACTGATAGATTTACCATAAAAATCCAGTGACTGCTCAAATGAGAAATCATTTATTGTTTGCATATTATGTCAACTCCTTAATTGAATTTCTATCTGATATGAAGAGGCTATAGGGGCAACATATCATGTAACCTTATATGAATTGTACCACTTTGAGGCAATCGCTTCAATAATAACGATAAAAGTTCACAGATTATTCTGAAATATCAGGATTTAATACAAAGCGTACAAGTTCAGTCTGTGTGATGATACAATAATGATTTGTAAAAGCAATGCTGCGAGTGCTACAAAAAATAATCAATATTAAAGCTGACCAAAGGAGATGGAAAAATAAAGAAGGAAAAAATGTTGCTATAATCAGAATAATATGATATAATAGTCCTAAGTACGAATGCCACGATTGACGGAAAGGAGGAGAATATGAACTTTATTGGCGAAAAATGTGTCGCTTGTGGAGAAGTATTTTCAGAAGACGATGATATAGTAGTATGTCCTGAATGTGGTTCGCCGCATCACAGAGAATGCTATAAAGCTGAGAATAAATGCGCTAATTCTGCGCTTCATGGTACTGAAGAAAGCTGGACAAGTTCCGCTGAAGAAAAAAAGACAGCACAGGCAGAAGAGAAAAAGTTTGTAATCTGCTCCGCATGTCATTTCCCGAATAGTCTTGAAGCTGAAAACTGTGTCAGATGTGGTGCTGATCTGAGTGATTCGGCTGACGAGGATGAGAATAATACAGATCAGGAAAGGGTATTCGGCGTACCAAGGCCGTATCTTGGATTCAATCCGGAAGAGGATATGGGCGGTTCTCCGCTTAAGGATGTCGCAGATTTTGTGCGTACGAACACTATTTATTATATTCCAATATTCAAGAGAATGAAGGACACCGGAAGAAGCATTTCCTTTAATCTTATAAGCTTCTTATTTCCTCCGGTCTACTTCGCAAACAGAAGGATGTGGTTCTGGGCAATCATGTCACTGCTTGCTACTGTTCTTCTTTCAATGCCGATAGCGGTAAGCTATCTTATCTCGTCAGACGGTCTGGAGAACAGTTACGCTCTTCTTCCGGCTGATATAGTATCGAAGATATATGATAACCGTCATATCCTTTCAATGCTTGTAGATGTTTGCAACATTGCAGATATGCTCTTGAGGATAACATTCTGTCTTTTCAGTAATAAACTGTATTTCAGATTTGTGCTTAAATCACTTAAGAGGCTGAGAGAGCATACTTCCGGTGAACTAACCCGTGAGGAGATATTTTCTGCCGGAGGAGTTAAGATTCTCAATTCAATACTTGTAATTGTAATAGCATTTGCATTAACATTTGTAGCGATGTATGCAACTTATCTTCTGCTAAGCATCGCCTTAAAATGATTGAAAAAAGCGCTCCTGTAAAAAGGGACGCTGATGATATAGATATATTGCCGTAGTTTTTTCTGAACGATAACTACGGCTTTTCTATTTGTAATGAAAATGCTTTTTTGTTAGAAGGAATCAGAACTAAAACTATCCGATGATAACCATATCATCTCCTGAGTAAAAGTGTCCTATAACATTTCCGATTGAAGATGAAACTTCAGAACTGATATATGAATATGATTTAGGTGCCTCTATTTCCTTGACAAACGCGACTAGTTCATATCTTATTCCTTCACCGTCAAGCTGATAGAAGTATCTTTTGTTTTCACTCTGATCCTCAAAACGAGTTTCAAAATAATCAGTTTTCCACCATGGGGCAGGGACGTAGATATAACCTTTGGTTCCGGATATTATCAGTTCACCTTCTGATTTAACGCCCATGCCGACTTTTATAGTCGCGACAGCTTTGGGGTACTGGAAATGGATGTGGGTAAATGAATCAAAGAAATTTTCGCTGTCTTTGAACAGAGTTGTTATCTGTGCTCTTGTGTATTGCGTTCCAAGTATCTGAAATACAGGAAGCATCGCTGTTGGACCCCATCCGCAGATACTGTTCCATGCCATCGGGATATCAGCGTTGCCAATATCTCGGAGACTGGTACATGTAGCGTCAACTGAAATAATATTGCCTATCTTACCTTCCTTGGCTATGAGAAGGAGTCTGTTGTAAGCAGTTGCGTAAGCTGTTTTAATGGCGTCCATAAGTACAAGTCCGCGTTCATGCGCAAGCTTGAAGAGTTCATCGACTTCTTCCTTATTTGTAGCTACAGGTGATTCGACAAGTACATGCTTTCCACATTCAAGAGCCTGCTTTATCTGCAGGTAATGTTCAGTCGGCTTTGAGATAATGTATACCGCATCAGAATTATCGAGTAATTCTGAATAGCTTTCAAAACGCGGTACGCTGTCAGGTACCGGGCCACCTAAACAGTGAGCAGACATCATTCCTGATATGTCAAGTCCGTTTACTAATCGACTTTCATTAACATACTTTGATACTATCGCGTTTTTTCCATCACCGACGAGTCCTAACCTTATACTTCTTTTAGATGCTCGGATAGCTGAACTTGATACTCCTTCTGTTCTGTCGAGATATTCAACTTTGCAGAGCTTGTTCAGATAATCAAATTTGCCGGCCCAGTCGGAGCCTATCGCGAAAATATCAATATCATACCTTTGAACATCATCAATTTTCTGGCCATCGTATTCTTCTACGATAATTTCATCGGCAATTCCTGTAGCACGTACAGCTTCGATACGTTCCATCAGTGACTGCTGGAGATTTATTTTGCCTCGTGATTTGTCGTAATCATCTGATGTGATACCAACTATTAGGTAGTTACCGAGCGCTTTTGCCCTTTCAAGCAGACGTATATGGCCGTAATGAAGCATATCATATGTTCCGTATGTGATAACTCTGATTGGTTTGTTTGTTTCAGCCATGGTAAAAAATCTCCTCCTGGAATTATGTTGATGTTATAATCTGCGATAGTTTGATGAAAAACAGAGAGGAATTATGTCCTGTTAATATAATATTAATGTATTTTGCGATTATTGTCAAGCTTGTAACTAAAATCCTGGGTGGGAAATATAAAAGCCCGAAAACAGCTTTGCTGCTGATTCCGGGCGTGTGTATCAATTATTATTTCTTTTTTCTGCTAACTGTGGGTTCAGCGTCCTGCAGAATTGACTGCTGAACTGTCTGAGGATTCTGTGTGAGCGCTGGAGAAGTCTTTAATGTATGCTGGAGCTTTTCCTTTGTGCGCTTTATATCGAGGAGAGACTTGTTATGTGTAGCCTCTGCATCGTTGAGCATCTGAGCTACAGAGAGAGCAGCATTCTTCTGGAGATTTGTTGAAGCTGTCTGAGCTTTCTGGAGAATATCAACAGCTTTCTTCTTAGCTTCTGTTACGATAGCTTCCTGTGATACGATCTGAGCAGCTCTTTCTTCAGACTTACGGATAATTCCTTCAGCGTTGAGTTTAGCTTCATTGAGGATGCGCTGACAGTCGAACTCGATCTTCTTTGCCTCTTTGAGTTCGTGAGGCATGTTAAGACGGATATCATTAATGAGCTCACGCATACGCTCACCGTCAACTATCTTCTTATGTGAAACGAAGGGGACAGATGTGGACTTGTCCAGCAATTCGTCCATTTCCTCAAGAATCTCATCAATACTCATAATAATTTATCTCTCCTTTATTAATCTAGACCTAATGTCATCAAGTATTTCTCCTGGTACAAAATGACTTATATCTCCGCCGAAATAGGCGATCTGTTTTACTACGCTCGAACTGAGGTACATGTTCTCCGCCGCAGTGGTAAGGAAAACTGTTTCTGCATTAGCGTAGAGTTTTTTGTTTGCAAGCGCCATCTGGAACTCATACTCAAAGTCACTGACAGCACGAAGACCTTTAACTATGGCTACCGCGCCGACATTACGGACGTAATCAGCAAGAAGTCCATCGAGAATGTCAATAACTACATTATCGAGATCCTTGGTGACAGCTTCGATCATCAGCATACGCTCTGTAGCTGTAAAACTTGGCTGAGCCTTTCCGGCATTTCGGGAAATAAGCACGATGACCTTATCGAAGAGCTTGGAGGCTCGTGTGATAATGTCAAGATGCCCCAGTGTAACTGGATCAAAGCTTCCCGGACAAACAGCTATCCTTCTCATTCTTCATCCTCCTCTGAGGGCTTAGTGAAAACGGCGACATTTATCTTGCCGTAGCTGTATACCTTTTTAAGCGCCATACCCTCAGGTGTGTCAGGTGTGCCTGCTTCTTTTTCGTATTCACAAATAATGAAGCCGCCGTTTCTGAGTTTAGCTGCTGCTATAGGCAGAAGCTTAGGGATATGACCGAATCTGTAAGGCGGGTCAAGAATGATTATATCGAAGCTCTGTGAAGTAAGTTTGATATAGTCATAGCTGTCGCGGGTAATTACCTCGGCGAGCTTGTCAAGCTTAGTACCTTTCAGATTCTCATTCACGCACTTTACTGCTTTGGATGAACTATCCACAAATACGGCGTGAGCCGCACCACGGCTCAGGGCTTCTATGCCCATCTGGCCGCTTCCTGCGAAGAGGTCCAGCACATACGCTCCTTCAAGTTCAAACTGAATCGAGGAGAAGATTCCCTCCTTGACCTTATCGCTTGTGGGCCTTGTGTCTAGTCCTTCTGGAGCAACGAGCTTATGGCCTCGCGCAATACCTGTAATTACTCTCATTTAGTAAAATTCCTCTTATACCTAAATATACTTATCCGGCTGGCTGCCGAAATCCATATACAAAGCTATTATATCTTATTTTTTTAGATTTGTCTATATTATTTTATAAAGATAGGTTATTTTCAACAAATAAAGACGAATTTGTTTGTTGCATATTGCCTGTATTGATGCGAAAAAGCATTACAATTTGGCTTTGTTAATTACGAAATGGCGCTTTTTATTGATTAATGAGAAGAATTATTGTATAATGATTGTATGAAATCAAGGAGGTGTATCTGTGTGACTATACTGAAAAAGATTGCTGCGGCTGTACTTGCTGCCGGCTTATTTTCTACAACAGGTGTTTCCTGCTCGCTTAAGAATAATGATATAATCGAAGCTACTGAAACAAATGAGAGTCGCAGCACTTCATCATCGGTTTCTTCAGTAAAAACAGATTCAATCGATGAAACACTTGAATTTGAAGATATTGACTTTGCAAAAGGTGAATGCCATGGAGTGAGTTTCGGCTCGTCGCTTAAGGGAACTGTTATCGTGAGCTGCGACGATGTTGAGGAGCCTGAGATAAGAGTTAGGGTAGACTTTAAAGGCGGTTCCAAAAAACGACGCAAGCTGGAGCGTGAGAATCTTGAGATCAGAAAGAGCCTGAATGAGGATGGCATACTTTCTATATCATTTATTGATAAAACTACCGATTATCCTGCAAAATCGTCATATAACCCAATGAAGCAGGAATTCGAGGGTGTATTGTTCAGCCATGCTATTACCTATGTTGAAATGAATCTTCCCCGGAAATTCAACAGCTTCACTATCAGTAATTACGGCGGAGATATCGGCGCAAAGGACCTATCCGGACACATTAACCTATTCTCGTACAATACCATAACAGGCGAAAACATCGCATTTGATGCTTCAGATGATAATATAGTCGATGGAGAAGAAGGCGTTTTCATAAGCACCGGAAGGCTAAATAGTATCCGTTCTAATGCGCTCATTATGACACGCAAAGGTGAAATACGTTATGTTATGCCCAATCCCGATGATATGACGGGACGATACAAGCCTGATACGATAAGAATGCTCGGTTCTTCTGAGGGATCAGTCACAGTTGACCTAAATGGCAACAAGTGTGCTGATACGAGCTGGTTTGACAAGGAAAACCAGCAGTATAATTATTCAGTGGCTCAAGGAGCTGCAATGCTGGATATAGAAAGTTTTGGCACTGGTGTGAATTTTACCAATGGTACATATAATCCGTCTGTAGATTAAGGAGATCATATGAGTGTTTTTTCGGAAAGATTGCGGCGCTGCTAGACACAGGCTGTTACGGAACGGATGCAGTTTTCATCAACGGCGGATATAAGCGCTCTGAGGAGTGATACACTATGAAAAAAACTATTTGCGGCATTTCCATACTTGTTATGGGAGCATCTCTCGTCTCTTGCCGGATACAACCTCAGAAACGGTATAATTACAAACAGGTCAATGAGCACCGTACGCTAACGCTCGAATTCGACAATGACTTTGACTTTTCAGCGAGCGGCTGCCACGGTATAGAGCTATCATGCCCTGTCAAGGGTAATTGCATGGTCTGTACGGACGACGTCAGTGAGCCCGTGATATCGTATGATATCGTTTATCAGGGCAATGGGACGACAAATACTGTGAATCAGTTTGGCATGCTCCGGCTGACAAATGATATCAGCGAGGATGGCTTGCTGAATGTCACGATATGGGATGCCCTTAACGACGAGGAACTCAGAATGAAAAGCTACAATGTCGGTGAGGAGGGCAGCCTTGTCTGCTTCAATTCCGTTGCGGACATCAAGGTGACCCTCCCACGCAGCTTCGATGTTTTCCACATCTCGCCCGTAGAGTGTGATATCACGGCAAGAGACCTTAGCGGCGAGATACAGTTATTTACTCAAAAGCATCTGATTGCTGATAACATCGCATTCAACAGCTTCCAATTCAATGGCGCGACAGGTGAGGAAGGCGTATCTATCAGCACCTCACGATGCGGGAATGAGAAAGCAGACGTGTTCGTCTCATCACACGGGAATATAAGCTGGGTCGTGCCTGAGCCGTCACAGATGACTGAACGCAGTGATCCCGACACCATAGTGCTCTATACTGACGGCGGCAGTGTGATCATAGATATGAACGGCAACACCTATTATGACATAGATGTGCCGTATGCTACGGATTCGCCCTTCAGTTATACGTATATGGCTGGTGAGGCGGCGATGCTTGCTCCCGAGCCGTATACCGGTGACATACTGAACGACGAGGGCGTTATCATAAAAAATGGTAAGTATATAAATGTTCGCAGGGAAAATAGGGAGGAAACATGAAGAACCTGTTCAGAAAACTCGCGGCGCTGTCTCTGACTGCTGTAACAATGCTTGCGGGATGCGGAGATTATTTGGATGTACCTGATAAGCCTCAGGAGCCGACTTATTCGACTTTACAGGTGTATACCGATCCTGTGACTTCAGAGCATGTATCAGATACGACTACTGCTAGATCAACAATCGCTTCAACAGCCAGACAGACATCCACAGCGATGACAACTACTGCTAAGCAGAGTACTAAATCTCAGAAGACAACCACAAAATCATCAAAGACTACTGCAGCAGTAAAAACTACTGAGGCTGTGACGACGTCAACAGTCAGCGAAGACTATGTTGAGTATCATTTCAGAAGCAAAAAACTACTGGAACAGCATTTTGAAAAGCACGGTTCGGAGTTCAAGAACGATTTCGGATACAAGGATGCTTCTGAGTATGAAAAAGGCGCAAGTGATGTTATAAACAATATAGACGCTCTTCACAAAACAGAGAAGGAAGATGGCGATGGTATATATTATCTGGTAGATTCAAATGAATTTGTTGTTCTGTCTACTGATGGATATATCCGAACATATTTCCGTCCGGATTCAGGAAAGAAATATTACGATAAGCAATAAGGAGGAAACAAGGATGAAAAAAGCAACCACATTGCTGGCGGCTTTTCTTGCGGTTGCCGCTTTAGTTACAGGCTGTTCTTCGAATGAGAATAATGGAAGCGCTGAAGTCAAAAGAGTAGATACTGTGTCCGTAATCGATCTGGAAAAGCTTAATGACGGAAGCAGTTTTCAGATTTCTTATTACTATGACACGGACCGCGTTAGGGAGATAAGTGGCAAACTCAGCAGAAACCTTGTCAAAAATAAGGAGGATGCGTTTATTTTAGTCCGTGAGCTAGCGGATATCATCGGTTGTACTGATCCGCTGAACGAACTGGAGTTCAGCGCAATGGAAATCAGAGATGGTGGATGGATCTATGTATTTGATCAGTATTATAATGCTGTTCCTGTAAGGAAAGGTTCAGTCTCAATATTGACTGATGCAGACGGAAATACAACACATCTTTACAACAACTTCATTGAGAATGTCAATATCGCAACCGAGCCAAAAATCTCGGCTGAGGAAGCGGCAAAGCTCGCAATGGAGAAGTATGGCTGCGATACAAAAGACGAACCTAAGCTTGTTATTATCGAGACGGGCAGGGAAAGCATTTATTTAACATGGGACGTGAAACTGAAAAGAAGTAACTACCCTGACGAAGCCTACATCGACGCACTAAACGGAACAGTACAGGCGGAAGACGGCCCGATTATCGACTGAGGTGCAATATGAATCCAAGACTTCCATATCTCCGGGAGAAGACTTCAAAGCTTACTTCGTCTCCCGGAGTTTATATTATGAAAAACAAGGAGAGCGAGATAATATACATCGGAAAGGCTAAGAATCTCAGGAATCGCGTGACAAGCTATTTCCGCGAGAATCCTGATCATACCGTAAAGGTCGCAGCAATGGTATCTAATGTCTATGATTATGATTATATTGTTGTAGACAGTGAATATGAGGCTCTTCTGCTGGAATGCTCTCTGATAAAACAGCATAAGCCCAAGTACAATATCCTTCTTAAGGATGATAAGGGCTATCATTATATACGCATATCCGATGAAGATTATCCTCGTATCACCAATGTCAAGAACACTAAAGACGGAGGAACATACCTCGGACCGTATACAAGCGGAGCTATAACCAAGGAAGCCGTTAATGAAGCTAATCGTGTTTTCATGCTTCCGACGTGCAGACGCAGATTTCCTCAGGATTTCAGGAAAGAACGTCCTTGCCTCAACTATCATATAAAGCTTTGCATGGGAGTGTGCAGAGGAAAGATAGACAAGGGAACCTATCGCAGTGCCGTCAATGAGGCCGTTGAATTCATCAAATCCGGCAGCGCTCAGTCGGTGGAGCGGATGGAGAAGGAAATGAATGAAGCGGCAGAAGCTCTTGATTTTGAGAGAGCAGCCATGCTGCGTGACAGGATAGTTTCCGTGAAAAAAGCTGCTGAAAAGCAGAAGATAATAAACAGCGGCGTGGATTCTACAGATGTCATAGGTATCGCTGAGGCACATGACGGAATAATTGTGTCTGTTCTCATGTACCGTGAAAACAGACTTTATGACAAGGCTGTTTTTGAGTTCGAGAAGCCTGAAGATGAGGATATCCTTAGTCTTTTCCTTGCTCAGTATTATCATGGGCGGACTGACATACCCAAGACTGTTACTGTTGACCACATTCCTGAGGATGTTGAAATATTAGAGGAGATGCTTACGCATCAGGCCGGAAGAAATGTTCACCTTCATCAGCCACAGAGAGGCAGACTTCCGGAGCTTATGAGGCTTGCCAAAAGCAATTCGGCAGAGTATGCCGCTCTTCGTAATGACCGTACCGGAAAAGAGGTAATTGCGCTTGAACAACTGGCAAAAAGCCTGGGATTACAGCGCCCGCCAAGGTATATAGAAGCATATGATATCTCCAATCTGTCTTCAGAATCAATGGTTGCAGGTATGGTAGTATTTGAAGACGGCAGACCTCTGAAAAAAGCATACAAGCGTTTTAACATCAAGGAGCAGGAATACCAGAACGACTATGGAAGCATGCGTGAGGTGCTGAAGCGACGCCTTACCCATTTAGTGGAACAGGATGGAGACGATTATTTCAACCGTACACCAGACCTTATCCTTCTTGATGGCGGGACAGGTCATGTGCATGCCGTAGAACCTCTGCTTCGTGATCTTGGACTTGATATTCCTCTGTTTGGAATGGTTAAGGATGACAAGCACCGTACGCGTGCGATCGCTGAAGGCGGTAAAGAAATACAGATAAATGACATGAGAGCAGTATTTGATCTTGTAACAAGGATACAGGATGAGGTACACCGCTATTCCGTAAGCTTCATGCACTCAAAGCACAAGAAAAAGACATACAGTTCAGAACTGCTTACTGTCAAGGGTGTGGGTGAGAAAAAAGCCGCAAAGCTGATGATAAAGTACAAAACAAAAGAAAACCTGCTGAAGGCAACTCCTGAGGAGCTTGCTTCTGCAGCAGGTTTAAGTCTCGATACAGCGCTTAAGCTGTGGAATGTTATTCAGAATATGTGAAGAAAAACAGGATGCTTCGATGGCTGTTTAGAATTTGGAATCGTTTCTTGAGTTTGTTCGTTCAGCCTATTTATTCATTTGGCTTTTTTATTTTTGGAACGGCTGAAAAACAATATAATTGCTGAAATGCCAAATACAGATTCAGCTATTTCAGCTCCTGCTACACCTGTTTGCGGGCTGTTGCTGTGTTTTACGGAAGATGTTGTTGTGACGGCAGATGTTGAGGAAGCAACCGTATCAGAAGTTGTAACATCAGCACTGCTGCTGTTTGAATCAGTAGTAACACTTTCGGTTTTGTTGGAAGCATCATCAAGTACGAACTCGTTTTCACCGGCGCTATCACCCGAAGTTGCCAGTGTTATGACCTTGAATGTATACGTCTGATCTGCTTCAAGTCCTTCGAAAACAGCAGGACTTTCCTTGACTGTAAGTTTTTTACGTTTGCCGCTTTCATCTGTCGAAGTTATCTTATAACCTGTGATTTTGGCTCCATTTGGAGATTCGGGAGCTGTAAAGCTGACCGTAACATTATTACCTGTTCGTTCGGCGGATATATTTGTGACATCAGAGGGCTTGGCTACATTAAATGTACCGTCTGCGGTAACGTGAATATAATTATGGTGGCAGGATGAACCCATACTGCAGGTGAAAAGAATATCTTTTTCTGCTTCCGGAGTAAACTCATATATGAGATTATTGCCTTGTACAAGAGTGATGTGTCCCTCGTCTTTATTATTGGTATCAGTTCCGAAGCCGAGATCAGGTATCTTTATAGTTGCGCCGCAGCCCTTTGGCTCAGTCCCCTCAGGGACGTTAACGTACCATTTTACAGTGTCGCCAGCTTTAACCGAAATATTACGGCTCCACAGGTCTGAGTATTCGGTAATGAGTGTTGTTTCACCGGCTTGTGCACTGAGAGCATAATGACCTGTTACAGTATAAAACAATGCAAAGCCTAAAATTGCGGATATAGATTTTTTGATGTTATTCATACTTATCTCCTTCATTCCTTTATGAGTAATCAATATCTCAAGTTGATAGAATCATTATCTCATATATTTGCAGGTTTGTCTAATTCAAATAATGGATTATCTGTTATCACTTTTTTTGATAGTAAGATATGATACTCATGTATAAATAATCTTTTCTGAGAACTAAATAGAAAAGCGCCTGAACCAGATTAAAGTTCAGGCGTTTTATTTATTACTATATTTGGACGTTTAAAAATGAGATATCATCGTTGTATTCTTTTCGTTCATAGTACATATCTGTAAGATCCTTTAACGTTGTTTTCTGTGTGTATTTACAAAGGAAACTGTTCATAGGCTCCCACAGGCATTTTTCTATTGCGTCTGTAACATTGTGTTCAAGCTCATTGCTGAATTCTGAGGATGTGAGAATAGATCTGTCAAGCGCATTTACTATTTCGTACAGAGTAATATCACCAAGCTCTCGTAATATCCGGTAGCCTCCGCTTGATCCCTTGACACTGCTTATAAGGTTTGACTGTTTCAGTAGCGGAAGTATCTGTTCAAGATATTTCGCAGAAATATTATTCCTTTTTGATATTGCGGTTACTTTCACTGTACTTTCATTGTGTGTGTTTAAAGCTATATCAAGCAATGCTATGATACCGAATTCGACTTTGGTGGATATCCTCACTATTATCATCTCCTATTTAATATGATACTATCAGTTTATCATATCATTTTTGGATTTTCAAGCTTTCTGTATATACGTTTTTCCTATTAAAGCTAATGTATTTCATGTATTGGACAACGAAACTTAGGTATGTTATGATAGATGCAGAGAAAAGACAAGAGGTGATGATAATGAGAACTACAATAATCAGATATAGCACAATGCGAATGCGATGTTGTGCTGAGTAATAATTATAGTAGATGATTAAAGAATAAAAAAGGTTAAAAGGTGATTAAAAATGAATAATAACAGATTAAAGTTTATATCCGTAATCGCTGCTGCAGCGTTGCTTACAGGCTGCTCTGGACTTAATGAGTCAAGCTCGAACGAAAAGAGTGAAACTACTACGGCAAGTTCAACAAGTGCTGAAAAAACAACAGATGCCTCAGCAGCTGAAAGTGCTTCTGAAAATGCAACTGAAACAGCGAAAGCTGAAATAGGTGCTCCCGAGAAGACCGACATTAACATCGGTTATCTCAACTCAACAGCTCATCTTCTTGCGTTTGTTGCAGCAGAGGAGGGATATTTCAAGGAAGAGGGACTTAATGTTACTCTTACCCAGTTTTCAAGTGCTTCTGAGCTGATAAACGGTATTGAGTCAGACAAGCTTGATGTTGCATTCATCGGCTCAGTTCCGACACTTACTTTCCAGAGTCAGGGACATGAGGTATCGATCTTCGGTGGTGCGATGACTAATGGTCATGGTTATGTTATCAAGTCTGAATTCGCTGACAAGGACGAGGCAGGCGTGGAAGTCCTCAAGGGCAGGAATGTCGCTTCAGTTAAAAACAGCGTTCAGGATGCAGAGCTACAGATACTTCTGAAGGACGCAAATATTGAGATAGGTGAGGGTGCTGACAAGGTGAATATTGTTTACTTTGACAGTCAGAAGGATGCTTATGCTGCGCTTCTAAACAACACAATTGACGCAGCTTCAGTATACTCACCATATGCTTCACTTGCAAAGTCTCAGGGGTACAAAGTGGTTTACTACTGCGCACACGAAAAGGCTCTTGAGAACCAGCCGTGCTGCCGTCAGGTCGCAAAGACTTCAGCGCTCAGCAGCACTCCGAATACTTTTATTGCGGTTGAACGTGCATTCATAAAGGCATACCACTTCACTCAGTCAGATCACGATAAGACTATCAAGGATGTCAAGAAGTATATCGACATTGACGAGGAATTTATCGATACTGAAGTTTACGGCGGATACAGCGTTTCAAGTCCTGATCCTGACAAGAAGGGCACTCTCACTCTTAAAGATACTATCATTGATCTTGGTTATACTGAGGATTATGACATCGAGTCACATTACAATACTGACATATACAAAAAAGCTCTGGACAGTATATTAGCTGAAGGTTCAGATGATATTTATAAGTCATTGGAGGATCATTTCAATAAATTTGAATAACGCTCATTGTGGAACAGCACCGCAGGCATAACACTTGCGGTGCTGTTCCTTTCCCGTGTTAATGAGACCAGTTCGTTTTGGGGAAGAATTATTTGTATAATGTTAGAGTTCAGTTTGTAGCTGAATATATCTTTTGGTATTTTGGTATTGACAGAAATATAATTGCGTTATATAATCGGTATAAATATGTGGCTTTAAAATGAAAACTGAAAACTTTTTGATGCTTTCAGTCATTTTACAAAAACACTCCTTAGGAGAATAAATTGAGTTATGAGAGGTATGAATTATGATAACAAGAAATGAAGCTTTTGAGCTTTTGAAGCAATACAACAAAGATCCCTTCCATATACAGCACGCATTGACTGTAGAAGCGGTAATGAAATGGTATGCGAACGAGCTAGGATATGGCGATGAAGCTGAATACTGGGGAATCGTAGGATTGCTTCATGATATTGATTTTGAACTTTATCCAGAGGAACACTGCCTCAAAGCTCCTGAACTGCTGAAAAACGGGGGAGTAAGTGAGGACATAGTCCACGCAGTATGTTCTCATGGCTATGGAATTACTGTAGGTTGCGGAGTTACTATTGATGTTGAGCCGATACACGAAATGGAAAAGGTGCTATTTGCGGCTGATGAACTGACCGGTCTGATCTGGGCAGCTGCGTTGATGCGTCCGTCTAAAAGTACAAAGGATATGGAACTTAAATCCCTGAAAAAGAAATATAAGAGCAAGGGCTTTGCGGCAGGCTGTTCAAGAGATGTTATTGAGCGTGGTGCCGAACAGCTCGGCTGGGAGCTTGACAAGCTTCTTACCATGACTTTGCAGGCAATGGCTGCAAGTGAAGACACTATCAATTCTGAGATGGCGTAAAGCAGAAGCGATTCTGTAAAGGAGACTGTTTGATGAGAGCGGTTTTTATCAAGTATACGGCACGTTAGGAACAGATCATCAGAAAGTCAATGGTAGCTGATGAAGCAAGAAAGCGGGAATGCGGTACTGTGCAGAGAAACGCTTCAGACATGTTTTTACTGTATACCGATTTTGGCTTTGAAAGAATAATAATTTCATGCAGTAGAAGCTGTAAAATGAAAAGCTTCTTCGTAATTGAAGAAGCTTTTCATTTCTGATTTAAACTTATGCATTCACTGAAACATTCAATGCTTTTTTGAGCGCGGAAACCTTGTTTGTACGCTCCCATGTAAAGTCAGCGTCAGGCCTTCCGAAGTGACCATATGCTGAGGTCTGCGCGAACACAGGCTTTCTAAGTTCAAGTCCTCTGATTATACCGCTTGGAGTGAAGTCAAATACTTCAGATACTGCAGCCTGTATATCTTCATCGGGAATAACGCCAGTGCCGAATGTATTGACGTAGATTGACACTGGAGCAGCCACGCCGATAGCGTATGCCAGCTGTATTTCTGCATGTTCAGCAAGTCCGGAAGCTACTATATTTTTTGCAGCCCATCTTGCAGCATAAGCGGCGCTTCTGTCAACCTTTGTGGAGTCCTTGCCGCTGAATGCTCCGCCTCCGTGATGTGCAGCACCACCATAAGTATCAACGATAATCTTTCTGCCTGTTAAGCCACTGTCGCCGACAGGTCCTCCGATAACAAATCTGCCTGTAGGATTAACAAGTATGCGTACTTCGTCATTAAGCCAGTTCTCAGGAATAATTGGTTTGATTACATATTCTATGAGATCGTTTCTGAGCTGTTCCTGTGATACTTCTTCATCGTGCTGCGTAGATATAAGTACGGTGTCAATACCTATCGCCTTGTCGTCTTCGTAAATTACTGAAACTTGTGTTTTACCGTCAGGACGTAGATAGGGGAGAGTACCGTTTTTGCGAACTTCTGTAAGTCTGTACGCAAGTCTG
The DNA here is from genome assembly GCA_017960805.1 of Ruminococcus sp. Lineage (GTDB taxonomy): Bacteria > Bacillota > Clostridia > Oscillospirales > Ruminococcaceae > Ruminococcus. The sequence continues at coordinate 62,160 of JAGCYM010000007.1, read as the reverse complement.
TGTGCCAGTGAGATAGGAAGCGGAAGAAGCTCTGGTGTTTCATTTACAGCATATCCGAAAATTATTCCCTGGTCTCCTGCACCGATGTCTGTGCCGTTTTCTTCTCTTACTTCAAGAGCCGAGTCAACTCCCTGAGCAATGTCAGGAGACTGCCTGTCAAGCAGGTTGATTATCTCAGCAGTATGACCGTCAAAGCCAAGTGCTTCGTTGTCATAACCGATACTGTTGATTGCGTCACGTACTACCTTTTCAGTATCTATCTCAGCAGATGAGCTTATCTCGCCTGCTAGGATAACAGTATTGTTCTTGAGGACTGTTTCAGCAGCGACTCTAGCTGCTGGATCCTTTTCTAGATAAGCGTCGAGTATAGAGTCTGAAATGCGGTCTGCAACTTTGTCGGGGTGTCCCTCTGTTACAGATTCTGATGTGAAAATATACTTGCTCATAATAATTCTCCTTTAATACATAAAAATAGGGAACGCAGAATACTGCATTCCCTTTGTTCTTGTTATTTGCGCACAGGCGCAGTTTTATAAAACAAAAGTGCTGTTTCTCCGATAATCAAATATTCTATTGTAAAGCGAGAAACAACAACATATTTTTTTCATCGTGAAACAACTCCTTTCCTTTGATGTATTTATTATACTGCATAAAGCCTTGACTGTCCAATTCCGAAAAACTATAATCAGCTATAGTCTGGAATAATAACAAAGGAATTCATCAATACATGTCCCTTTCGGCTGCGGAGCGGCCTGCCACACAAGCTCTCCGTTGCATTCAAGGCTCAGTACAAAGCCATCGCATTGATCCCAGCCGTAAAGTAAGTAATCATTGCCATTAAGTGAAAAAGCAACTTCATTTTCAGTTATGACAGCGTGTTTCAGTTCGTTTGCACTCATATCATTCTCCTCAGATGTACATTGCATCCATAGCAGTTATATATTCCAATGTCGGTACGAATGTTCCTTTGTGGCGGTCGCCGCGGTAGACTTCCTGTCCGTTCTTGTAAGCTATGACCTGGGCCATCGGAAATGGTATCCAAACACCGTTGTCAAGAGGCTTTGTTGAAAAAATAATACCTGTTTCAAGTCTTTTGAAGCAAAGTGTATTTTTCAGATTTTTATGAACATACAATAGCTCTCCGTCGTAGATCATCAGATTCAGTTTATTTCTCGGAGCGTTTTCAACGATGAATTTATTAACTATCTCGAAACGCTCACGCTCATTTGGAATACTTCTTGAAATATGCTCATTAACATTATCAAGGAGTGAGAGAAAGAAGCGCTCGGAATCGGTATTGCCTGTTTGTACAGCAGAATAGTGGTGAATGTGCCTGCTGTTAAATATTGTCCCGTTATGGATGAGCGTCCATTCTCTGTCAGAGATATCATAGCCCGTGAATGGATGACAGTTACGTTCGTTGATAGTGCCGACGGTAGCAAATCTTATATGTGCGAGAGCATTTTTTTGAGGAGCCATAGAGTCGATAATATCAGACAGATATGTGCTCTTTTCTGCGCTGACTGCTTCTTTCAGAATTTCACGTCTGTCAGTTTCGTACATCATTCCCCAGCCGTGAGGATTCTTGTCACTGTGAGAGAAGAATGTCCGCAGGTAGTCTGAAATGTCAGTATTCTTAGAAGAAGAAAAGCCCAAAAGCTCGCACATTTATGTCACCTCTTATTTATAATATTTAACGCTGTTACAGACCTTTCGTCCATTTATTTTTCTTTTTCAAATGCAATCACTTCAAGTGCTTTTTTATTATCGTTGAAATGTCTTTTCATTTCCTCAAGCACTTTTTCGCCACGCTCTAAAAGCTCAGAGTCAGGACTGAGCAGTGCTGCATTTTTATGGTCGTTGACTGCCTTTTCCTGATATTCTGGGTTGAAGTCAAAATCAGGAAGTGAAAGCAGATAAAGTATCAACAGATGTGCGAATTCAAGATCTCTACCATCGATGCCAAGAGGTGCAGAGGGCTCAAGATCGAACATTCTCAGCTCGATGTGGTCAACGCCATTTGCCGCAAGATTTTCCAGGGTGTTCACGCCTTTTGGTTTAAGGCGAATGGGAAGATATAGTTCGCTTGCGGAATACAGCGAGCCAGTTACGATATGCTTTTTGATACTGCCTGTGAATGTCTTGAAATTCCTGTGATCGAGGATAGGGAGGAACTTGTTCCAGTAGCCGCGCTTGCTGTTACGTAGCGAAGAATATTCACTTTGTATTATGCCGTTTGTTCCGTCTTTGTCAAGGGAAGAATCATAATAGGGACTTGCCGCTGTTAGAAGCACAAGCAGGTAGCTGTTAGCCATAAGCTGCTTGTAAAGGCGGAGGTATAACTCGTCTTTAAAAATACGGAAGTTCATACCTTCAGTATTCAATTCATTTATAAATTCATCAGCAAAGGAAAAATTGAAATGAATTCCCGAAAAGAGCATGAGCTTTTTACCGTATTTATGTTTGAGCACTTCACGGTATGCGCGCTTTGAAGAGTGGTCGCCTGTGAAGTCGGCAATCGGAATATCATCCTCGCTGTCAAAATGCGGAGGATTGCTGTAAAGCCATATTCTCTCACCATTTTCCGCCAGCTTTTTTCTTGTAATGTCATCTAGCACTTTAAGATAGCCAAGAGCCTCTTCGATACTTCCGGCAACAGGTGTTACAAGCTCAACCTGATTCTCGCAGAAATCACGGGTGATATGTTCATAATTGCCGAATGGGTGGGGAGTCTGAGCGAGTTTGCCATGGCTGTCAACTCTCAGAGTTTCACGCTCAATCCCGAATTTTCCGCTGTAATAGTAATCACTCATGTTTTTCACCTCATATCGCAGCGTACTGCTCAATATTGTTTGTAAGTGGTATTCCCTTTGAGATTCTGTCAAGCATAATTTCTGAAGGAGTGGCGAATTTTTCATATATCGCTTTACGTATAGTTTCTTTCATAACATAACCTCCTACAGCTCTCATATATCAGAAATCTTAACTTGTCTAACATTCCTGATTTTTTTCAGCCTTCTTGAAAGAGTGGTGTTATCAAGGCTTTCATCAAGATCGACATCTGCAATGAAATGAGACAAGGCAGTGGTTCCGTCAGTAGATACATTGGCGGTATGAGTTATTATGTTACCATTTACACGTCTTAATACTTTAGAAATCTCGCCGACAAGACCTATTCTGTCAACAGATATTACTTCAATCTTTTTCATTTCATACCTCCGAAAATAAAAATAGAGACATTTCTGTCTCTCCAGCTAAGATATTCATAGGCATGAAAATACTATGATTCAGTAAGCATGGAGAGAACTGACATACATATACACATATCATTTATTTTGAAACAATATTGCATAACAAACACCTCCATATAATACATACTGAATGACTATGTATATAATATATCATGTAAAACATATTTTGTCAATAGGAATTATATGAATTTATTATTGACAAGTTTGATAGTATGATATATAATCATACTATATCTATTTACATAATATGAAAAGTGGGGGATATAATGCTCAATCAATTCTCAAGAACACAGCTACTCATAGGTGCGGAAGCAATACAAAAGCTTTCTGAGTCGAGAGTAGCAGTATTCGGTATAGGCGGCGTAGGCGGTTATGTCTGTGAAGGACTTGTGAGAAGTGGTGTAGGTAATTTTGATCTTATTGACGACGATCAGGTCTGTCTTACGAACCTCAACCGACAGATTCTTGCCACAAGAAAAACAGTTGGCAAGTATAAGGCAGAAGTAATGGCTGACCGTATGCATGAAATAAATCCCGATGCCGATATACGCATACATAAATGCTTTTTTCTGCCTGAGAATGCAGATGATTTTCCTTTTGACGAATTTGACTATGTCATCGACGCAGTTGATACAGTCACGGCCAAGCTTGAGCTGATAATGCGCTGCAAAGAAAAGAATATACCTGTAATAAGTGCAATGGGTGCAGGCAACAAACTGGATGCAGGACGTATGAAAATAGCAGATATTTATGAAACTTCTGTCTGTCCACTTGCAAGGGTAATGAGGTATGAACTCAGAAAACGTGGAGTAAAGGATCTGAAGGTAGTTTATTCTGATGAGCAGCCAATACGTCCTCTTGAGGATATGTCGATAAGCTGCCGCAGCCACTGTATATGTCCTCCGGGAGCACAGCATAAATGTACTGAACGTCGGGATATCCCCGGAAGCACAGCTTTCGTTCCAGCAGTTGCTGGTCTGCTAATCGCAGGTGAGGTTGTCAAGGATCTGACATCTGTTTGAGTGAACATTTCGGCTGTTCCTCATCAAATAATTCAGTTATTGTAGGTGTATCGCCGCATACAGGACAAGTAGGCACTTTTTTCGGAAGCTTGATTTTTCGCCATTCCATTTTGAGCCCATCAAATATAAGCATACTACCTGTGAGAAGATCACCTTGACCTGTGATATACTTTACTGCTTCGAGGGCCTGCATGGAACCGATAATTCCAGCCATTGCACCGATAACTCCTGCTTCACGGCAGCTAGGGACAGCATCCTTCGGCGGAGGAGTTTCAAATATACAGCGGTAGCATGGGCCTTTGTCCGGAACATATGTCATGAGCTGTCCATCAAAGCGAAGAATGCCTGCATGACTGAAGGGCTTTTTTTCGAGAACACATGCATCATTTATTAGGAACTTTGCAGGGAAATTGTCAGTGCATTCAATGACAAAGTCGTAGCCTTTGATAATATCGGCAATGTTTTGGCTGTTTATATAAGTCTCATAGGTTACAACATTTACATCAGGATTCATAGCTTTTATGGTTTCGGCAGCTGACTGTACTTTTGATTTGCCAACATCGGCTGTGCTGTGAATTATCTGCCTCTGCAGGTTAGAAAGCTCAACCTTGTCACAGTCGGCAATGCCTAAAGTTCCAACGCCTGCAGCTGCAAGATACATAGCAGCAGGAGCTCCGAGGCCTCCTGCACCTATGATAAGGACCTTTGCAGCAAGCAGCTTTTTTTGTCCTTTTACTCCTATTTCCTTAAGCGTGATATGTCTTGAATAGCGTGAGAGCTGCTCATCGGTAAGCGCCATTTTAAAACCTCCTGAAAGGAATATTTAATATGAAAAGTATAGAAGCGGCCGAGATAACCGCACTCGATGTCAGTATGGTAACCCTGCTTGATATACGCAGTAAAGAAGAATTTGAACTTAACGGATTCGCTGGTTCAGTGAATGTCCCATTTGACTCGATATCATCGGGGCTTTCACAGTTGCCGAAAGATAAGCCTGTATATGTTCTGTGCAGAACGGGTGACCTTAGTGCAGAAGTAACTGAGATACTTGAAGACCGAGGATATAATGTTTATAACATTGAAGGTGGATTTGCTGCATATACCGTATATTGTGCGGGGTGTGAAAAATAAAGCCTTTCCTTACTTTTGAAATAGTATATCATCGTTTATTCTTTATTTCAAGTACCACAGATATAGTATTTTCCTATAGTCTGTAATGCTTATTTTGGATTGGACAAATTAAATTTATGATGATATAATAAAGCCATACCAAACGAAAGGAGCGGTAAAAATGGACAACAGAATATCCTATGTGCTTGGTATGCTCCGCTCTATCGTTAGGGGGACAGACCGAATGTGCATCACAGAACGATGTTGAAAATAATAAAATGAAAACCATTAAGGGTTTAACCTCCTATAAATTTTACTATGAATGACTGGCAGCTTCTTCATCAATGGGGAAGCTGCTTTTTCGCTTTACGGATATATCCTTGCATATAGCCGTTGTTTATAACTTTCAATTGAACATTGGGATTGGACAAAATTGAAAACACAGAATATAATATAACCATACCCAAAAGGAAAGGAGCTGTACAAATGGTAACAGGTAAGGATTCCATACAGCACATTTTCCGCTCAGTGCTCATTTGTACAGAGCGGATGTGGAAGGCAGGACGATGTTGAAGAAATTGTCGTTTGAATGAACTCCGTTAAATATGTGCCATAAAAAGAATAAAAAGGTATTATTTTGGATATTGAAAAGTTCCATCAGCTTTTTCAGAAAATTATTTGAGAGCAATATGTATTTCATTAGTACAGAAACAGGGAAAGTAATATTTGGTCCACCGCCGAATTGTTCTGATGACAGTATCAATAATAATGCCGAAAATGAGAAGAAATAATAAAACGCCCGTTCTTTCATTAGGTTCGGGCGTTTTTTGTATTACACAAAATCGGTTATCAATTCAAAGCAGATTTGAATTGATAACCGATTTTTTCTCAGCTGCGTTGTTATCAAGAGAAATTTAATATTCAGAAATCAACCCATATTCTTTTAGTATTTCTAAATTATCATTTTTCCTTTTTTCAAGCTCAGTAATTACCCAGCTGTGAAATTCAGTATCATTTATATAATTAGTGAGAAAATCCGGACGTTCTGAAATGTATTTGCTTGACAGGAAATACAGAAACGCTTCATCATCATCCGGATAATATGTGCATATTTCTTCACATCTTTTATAGTTGCATGGCGCTTTGAATTCCTGCATATAATTCAGGCAGGAATCGATATCATTTATCTTATCCATAATTGGCAGAGCATACTTAATTATATTTTCAGCATCTACTTGTAAAGCGGAAATAAGCGAATCAGGATTGTCTGAATAAAAACAAGTTTTAAATAGCCGTATTCGGTTTTGAACATTTATCTCATGAGTAAACTCAGTGTAAAACTTAAATAAATAATTGAGCCATTCATGATTTTCTTTTGGGGTTAAATCAAAAGTTATCTTTTTGCGATAAATTGAAGCAACACCTCCCCTTATCGAAATAGCCTTATCTTCAGGATATTCAGGGTTCTCAGGGCAAAAGGTTATAATATGTAAGATTTCGTTGTTGATTACTCTTACGATATACGGATGCCGTCCTTTGATACACTTAAAGCCATAAGGTTCAAGCGCTTTTCCGATTATTTGTTTGAAAGCTGCATTTACAGATATTTTTTTGGGCGCTTTGGTTACTTCTTCGCCAGCCTGTGTCATAACGATTGATGACCTTGCTTCTTTAAAATCAAGAAAGACGGTGTCTTTATCATTTTCAACGGCATCTTCTTCGGAAAAAGTGATATTTCTTTTATCAATACCAATAATGTCTGCAAGCTCTGTTAGACCATCCTCGATAAAAACATAGTCACCATTTTGCACTTCCAATAACTGTGTGAATGAAAAGTTATCTTCAAGAAACGGAGTCCATGTTTTTTCTAGTGGTTGAGATATATCATCTCCCAAATAATCATCAGCTCGTCCAATGATAAGTGAATCAGCTTTTTGACCGCTTTCATCATATAAATCAAGTATTGCGAAGTCACTGTCGACGACTATTGTGTTAATGCATGTGGTGTTTAGCATTTCTGCTATTCTGCCAGTATCAGTTTGAGAAAACTGATTACCCTGCTCATAGGCTTCTGAGGTTATAGTTACCCATTTGGTATTGTCAGCAAATCTCAATATGTAAGAGATCTCACTTTCATCGCTGCTGCAGGGAACGTAACCATTAGCTTCCATTCTTTTACAGAAAAAATCAATAAACCCTTCTTTATCAAACTGTTTTGAATTGTATATCTGTGATGATGTAAAAAAACTTCCCATTCGAAGCCTCCTTCTGTTATTTTTGATCAAGCGCAAAAGTAAAAGAATTTGCGCCGAACTTGTATAAATATCATAATATAAAACATTTGATCCTGTCAAGCATAAAAAAAGCAGATGTCCTTTCAAATCTGAATAGAAAGGACATCTGTATTGTTTTTGGACTGTTATTTTACAGTTTCTGATTCTTACTTTGTTGAATACTCGGGGAGAGCATCGATCTCATGTGCGTCGAGCTTCTGTATTGCGAGAGCATCCTTAGCAGTTACTCCGTCGCCGGGATCGAAGCAGTCAGCGTTGGCAGCGCCTTCAGCAGAGAGATTGTACTTGTCCTTGTTTGCGATGGACTGAAGTATTGCAACTGCGTCTGCAACTGTTACCTTCTTGTCTGTGTTTGCGTCACCGATAAGCGTTGCTGCAGGACGAACTGTTGTAACATTTCCTGTGGCTGATGAAGAAGGAGCAGCTGTTGTCGTTGTGCCGGTTGCTGTTGTTGTGGTTGTAGTTGCCTTTGAAGTGGTAGTTGTGGTAGTCTTTGTTGTTGTGCTGTGAGGAGTACCAGCAAGCTGACCATAAACGATTCCAAGTCCTACTGTTGACATGTAAACCTTACCGAATTCATTCATGTCACCTACAAGGTAGTTACCATTACCGGTTCCGCCGTAGAGGTGTTCGGTATTGATGCATACCCATGTCTTTCCTCCGTCCTGAGAACGGTAGATACCTTCTGTGTCAGTTTCTTCAGGCTTACCATACATAAAGAGAGTGTTAAGATCTCCGGACTTTTCAGGAGCACCATAGCCTACGCACTTTGCATAAGCAACACTGTCGAGTTTTGTGACTGTTTTGCCCTTGTCGGAGATGATGTACATACCCTGATTTGCGCCCGCAAATGCGATTGTGCCGTTTCCGAGGTAAGCGGGATCACCTGTTTCCTCGAACTTCCATGTGAGTTCCCAGTTATAAGGACAGATACGTGTTTCCGTGAAGGTTGCGCCATAGTCCTCACTGATGTAATAAGAGTAGTGTGACTCATCATATGTTGGTTCCTTCTTGGACATATCAGATGACCAGTATTCATTGTACTGAGCGCCTACTGCGTAAACAGTCTTGGCGTCCTTAGGATCAACAAGAGTGTAAACACATTTTGAAGCCTTGATTCCAGAGCAGGTCTTCCATGTTGCGCCGTAGTCGTCTGTGTAGGATACAGCACCCTTTGTGCTGGAATTGATTATTCTGTACTTGCCCTTTGAGAGCTCTGTTATTGAAAGCTTTCCGCCAGTGCATGCAGGCTTGAATGACTTCCATGTCTTGCCGCGGTCGAGAGTATAGTAGCCGCTGCCTGTGTTGTTGCCGTCACCGTTTGCGGTTCTTGCCCATACGTCAGTATTCTGAGGGCATACTGTTATAGCAGAAGTCGATCCCATATTCGGCTTGTACTGCTCAGGGATGTCGTCAACATTTTCGTGGATGAAGCCGTCGTAGTCACCGATGGCTGAGAGGTCGAGACCGTCAGCTGTGCTGTAGAAGTCAAGACTTACACACTCTTCAACGCCGTCTGGCTGGAAGTAGAACTGTACTCCCATTTTATCCCATGCGTTGTCACAAGCGAAAACGCCGTTTCCTGATGTAAGGACGAGTCTGTCTCCTTCAGGGTCTCTTGGGTCGATGATGATACTGCTTCCCCAGTGGCAAGCCTTACCATATATCCAGTCGTAACCGCCGAGGTCCATAGGAAGAGAAACGAATTTCTTGACACCCTTGCCTGTTGAGTAGTCTGTCTCACCAGCACCGGGGGTTATATCCTCCCATGTCTTGCCTCCGTCTTCCGAGCGGAAGAAGTGATCGCCCCAGGCAATAGTTCCATCATTTTCAGGAGTGTTGGGGTCGTCCTGGATCCATTCTTCGCCGAACCACTGATCGGAGAATACACCGCAGGTACGTGCGAACATCTTGTTAGGATCCTTTTTGTCAACTTCTATCATACCGATAGAGTTCTTGGAAACAGAAAGCTCTTCAACAGTGCCTGATTTAATATTATATTTGTATGCACCGCCTGCAGCTCCCGCAAATGCGAGACCTGCAATATATGTGAAGAAAAGATTTCCGTTATGATCACTAGTTATTGAAAGCGGGTAGTTTGCATTCGGGAGCGCCTTGATAGGTTCAAATTTATCGTCCTTTACGCTTGCAACATGGATGTTGGCCTTTCCGGTAACCGATGTACCAACATAAACCTTACCACCTTCGATATATACGCAGCCGATACCATTCTGCTGGTTATAGAGCTTGCTGGGCTCAGTGCCTCTTACCAAGTTGTCAGTCCATGAAGGATATTTGATCTCGCCTTCGAACAGTCCGAGAGAGTCATAGCCTTCTACAGGTTTCCATGTTTTACCGCCGTCTGTTGACTTGATGAGAGCTGATTTGCCTGCAGTAACATCTCCACCTGCATAGATAGTGTTTGTGTCATCAGGATCAACTGCGATCGGCTCAATACATTCACGTCCGTCACCGTTTCCGTGGACCTGAATCAAGTCGGTAACATCTGCTTCGGAAAAAGTCTTGCCGCCGTCAGTGGTCTTGAAGATAACTGTCTTTGCGTTAGAGAAGTAAGCACATCCGCAGAGGAAGTAAGCTGTCATGTCATCTGTAGGATCAATAGCGATTCCCTTACAGCTGAGAAGTCCTCTGTCATCTTCGTTGATGAAGTCAAAAAGCTGTGCCCATCTGCTCTTTTCATAGTCGTATCTGTACACACCGCCTACGTCTGTACGAAGATACATTTCTTTCTGACCTGAAACGATACCTGAAACGAATCCGGCACCGCCCATTCTTAGAGTATCCCACTCCATGGTCGACGAGATGTCCTTTGTGGCAGCGTACGCCTTATTTACGCTACCAGAGAAGCTCGTCTGAGCTGCGCAGGCTGCTGTGATGCCTAAAGCACAGACGCCCGCAATAGTTCTCTTGAATAAATGCATATTTTTCCCTCCATTTTTTGTTATCCGCCCAATGCCAAGGCGAATTCTTAAACTTATTAACTAACGGTCATAAGTTTGTCATGTTTTCCGGCAAGTATATATTATCATTATTCAGGCTTCTTGTCAATGGATTTTTTGATGATTTTGACGAAGAAATCGTAACAATTCTATGAACTATAACACTATTTTATATATGCAGAAGATTATTTTGCTTATTTCATGCCAGAAAGGCTGTTAAAAATGTGAAAAATATACGATTTTTCGGGCTTTTGTAGGGGAGTTGTTCACAAATCAAATTGAGGTTAAAAGAAATAAATATTAACCGTTTCCGAGACAAAATGAGAGAATTGTGATATACTATTCTACAGTTAATGTTGTGAGATAACCCTGAACTGTTCAGCAAGACCTGATGAAAGAACAGATTCGGGACTAGATACGATATCTGAGAGGTCAGAGATATGGAAACACCAGTTTATGATTTCCTGAAGGCTTATGCCGGGTCAGGAACACTTCGCTGTCATATGCCCGGACATAAGGGCAGTGAGTTATTTCCTGACGGGCTTTGTTCAGCTCTTGATATTACTGAAATAAAAGGAGCTGACAGTCTGTTTGAAGCTGACGGAATAATCCGTCAGAGTGAGCGTGGAATGTCTGAGCTTTACAATACCGCGGATACCTTTTACTCCGCAGGAGGCTCGACACTTTGCATACAGGCCATGCTTGCGGCAATGAAGCAGGAGGGGAGAACTGTTATTGCTGTTCGGAACGTTCACAGAGCATTTCTCAACGCAGCGGCATTACTGGATCTAGATGTAGAATGGGTAATTCCTGATTATACTGATGGCATTTTATCCGGCACTGTCCGACCTGATGAAATAGAGCTGAAGCTTTCGGAAATTCCGGATGCGTGTGTTTATCTGACATCACCTGACTATACAGGAAGAATGTATGATTTAAAGGGAATATCTGAAATATGCCATAGATACGGTGCACCTCTGCTTGTTGACAACGCTCACGGAGCGCATCTGCATTTTTTCCCTGTCAGTCATCATCCGATCGCACTCGGAGCTGACATGTGCTGCGATTCTGCGCACAAAATGCTTCCTGCCCTGACAGGAGCAGCAATGCTTCATGTGGCTTCTGAAAGATATACGGGGGTTATGAGGCAGTGCATGAGCATGTTCGCCTCAACAAGTCCGTCATATCTCATAATGGCATCGCTCGACCTTTGCAGAGTTTACATAACAGATCATATAAAATCTGATGTTGAAGAGAATCTAAGATATCTGTCTGAGCTTAGAAAATCATTTTCAGGCAGAATTGTATTTGCAGAAGGAGATCCTTTCCATATTACCATAAAAGCTGCTGAGAGCGGACTGGACGGTAATGTATTTGCAGAAATTCTCAGGAACAATGGAGTTGAATGTGAGTATGAGGACAGTGACATTGTCATACTCCTTATGTCGCCTGTGAATAAAAAAGAGGACTACAGAATACTCTCCAGAGCAATTGACCGTGCGATCGTGGGAACTGAAAGACACGAACCACGTTCCTGTGGCATGACACTTTCACTTCCTGAAAAGGCAATGAGCATACGGCAGGCAGCTTTTTCAAGAAGTGAGGAGATCCTCGTTGAAGAGGCGGCTGGACGTGTGTGCGCTTCCGTAAAAGTTCCATGTCCTCCGGCTGTTCCTATAGCGGCAAGCGGAGAGATCATTGACAGCAATTGTATAAATATTTTTAAAAGGTATGGCATTTCCACAGTCAATGTGGTATACTGAATAGGTAATTGATTATGGCTTCAAGTAAAAGTTATCTTGAATACATTCTGGAACAGCTCTCAGCGCTGGATGATATTTCGTTCAAGGCGATGATGGGCGAATATATAATTTACTATCGCGGAAAGATCGCAGGCGGCATATATGATGACCGTTTTCTTGTAAAGCGGACCGAGGCATCAGAAAGACTTATGCCCGATGCTCCGCGTGAACTTCCATACGATGGCGCTAAGGAGATGCTTCTGGTCGAAGAAACGGATGACAGGGAATTCCTCTGTTCTCTTTTTGAAGCGATGTATGAAGAGCTGCCTTCGCCGCGCAAACGCAAGTAAGGGGTAACTGATGAAAAAGATATATGGAAACAGACGGCTGCTGTCAACTCTGGCGGGAATGCGCGAAAGCGGACGTACCGCTCATTCGCTGATTTTCTATGGCGAAAAAGGAAGCGGCAGAAAACTAATAGCTGATCATTACGCGGCGCAGCTCATGTGCGAGGCGCCTGTGAATGGTGAGCCCTGCGGCGTATGCCTATCATGCAGGAACGTCGCAAACATGAATCACCCTGATGTAATATATGTGCCTACAGAAGGAAAACTTGAGGGCTACACCGTAAAGATTGCGCGTTCCGTAATCAAGGATGCGATCGTTAAGCCTAACAATGAAACAGGACGCAAGGTATATATTTTCCGCGACTGCCGAAAGATGAGCACAACAACTCAGAACATGCTTCTGAAGCTCATAGAAGAGCCACCGGATCATGCGTACTTTATTTTTACAGCAGAGTCAAAGTACGAGTTCCTGCCGACAATAATATCAAGATGTGTTTGTTTCGGAGTGTCGCCATGTACAGAAGAGGAGTCAGAGCAGGCACTCCTTGAGAGCGGATTCGAGAGCAGCGACGTCAAGGCGGCGGTCAGATGCTTCCACGGGAACATAGGTATGTGTACAGAATACATATCAGATACTGAGCTTCGCAAGCGTGTCGATTTGACAAAAAGACTGGCCGATAGTATAATAGGTAAGGATGAGTACGGCCTTAATCTTACGTTATTTTCACTTGGAAGCAGCAGAAATGACATACGCGAAGTGCTTTCCATGACGGATAAACTTTTTCGTGATTGTGCCGTTCTCAAGCGAGAACCTGATGCTGATATGATAGGGTGTTACAAAGAGGGGGCTGAACAGCTCTCGCGTATGGTAACATCAAATCAGGCAGTACGTCTCCACGACAGGATAGAAAGGGCGTGGGGAGCTATGGAGGCAAATGTTTTTCCGCCGCTTGTGCTTGCGACATTGAGCGCGGAGATTATAGAAATAGTCCGCTGAAGCGGACGGGCAAGGAGCTAGAATATGAAAGAGATAGTGGGTATCCGCTTCAAAAGTGTCGGAAAGATTTATTATTTTTCTCCCGGCAATATCAAGGCAAATGTTGGAGACCGCGCCATTGTTGAAACAGTCAGAGGCGTTGAGTGCGGCGAAGTAGTTATCGCCAACAGAGAGATAGATGATAATGCTATTAATTCCCCGCTTAAGCCAATTATAAGGCTTGCTGATGCAAACGACCTCAAAACAGTTGAGAATAATAAGCAGCGTGAGCAGGAAGCTTTCCGTATCTGTGAAGAGAAGATTGCTCTGCGCAAGCTGAAAATGAGCCTTGTTGACGTTGAGTGCACATTTGACAATAATAAGATGCTGTTCTACTTTACAGCCGAGAACAGAGTCGATTTCCGTGAACTGGTAAAGGATCTCGCGGCTGTTTTCCGCACACGTATTGAACTTCGTCAGATTGGTGTCCGTGATGAGGCAAAGATCCTCGGCGGACTTGGTATATGCGGAAGGGAATTCTGCTGCAAGGCGCATATGGGAGACTTTAATCCTGTATCCATAAAAATGGCAAAGGAACAGGGACTTTCACTTAATCCGACTAAGATATCAGGTACGTGCGGAAGACTCATGTGCTGCCTCAAGAATGAGCAGGTTGCATATGATGCGCTGCTTAAGATAACTCCAAAGATCGGTGCTATTGTTGTTACTCCTGAAGGAGACAAGGGCAGGGTTGAAGACGCCAATCTGATTACCGGTAAACTGAGAGTCAAGACTGAGAAGTCTGAAGTGCCTGTTACACTTGACAGAAGCGAGGTCAAGCTCCTGAAGGACGCTGAGATACGTCTTAACAAGGATGAACTCAAGGCACTTAAGAATCTTGAGGACGAATAATGCAGAAGCCGAATTACGGTAAAATGCTCGATGATAAGATCCTGGAGCTGGAAAAGAGCGGTGAGAAGCCCAAGCTTATGCTTCATGCTTGCTGTGCTCCGTGCAGCAGCCATACGCTGCTGTTCCTTTATGGGCATTTCGATATAACAGTCTACTTCTGCAATCCGAATATTGCTCCTGAAGAAGAATATCTTTACCGTAAGAGTGAACTAAAAAGGTTGATAGAAGAGCTCGGACTTGATGTAACGGTGATTGATGAGGATTATGATCCGGCTCCGTTCTATGATCTGGCTAAGGGTCTTGAGGAGCTTCCGGAGCGCGGTGAGCGATGCAGGAAATGCATAGCTTATCGCCTGAGAAAGACTGGTGAAAAAGCCAGAGAGCATGGTTGTGATTACTTTACGACTACACTTACAATAAGTCCACATAAAGACTGCACATACATAAACGAGTGCGGAGGCGGGATTGCAAAGGAGTGCGGGGTAGATTATCTTTACTCTGACTTCAAGAAGCATGATGGCTATAAACATTCAATAGAGCTTTCGCGGCAGTATGGACTCTACAGGCAGAACTACTGTGGCTGCGTATACAGCAGGAGGGCTTCGGAGAAAGAAAATGGCTAAGGAACTGAAAACAAACGCTATGCGTTTTCTGGACAAGAACAAGATATCATATGAAGTTCAGACATATGAATGCGATGAGTTTATAGACGGTGTCCACACCGCTGAGGCTCTTGGGCAGCCTGCGGAGCAGACATTCAAGACGCTTGTCGCACATGGCAAGTCAGGAAGTTATTATTGTTTTCTGCTTCCTGTAGCAGAGGAACTTGATCTTAAAAAAGCTGCAAAGAGTGTCGGAGAAAAGTCTGTTGAACTTCTACACGTCAAGGATATAACTGCTGTGACAGGTTACGTACGCGGTGGATGTACTCCGATAGGAATGAAGAAGCAGTTCATGACCGTGGTGCATAATACTGCAGAAACAATGGAGCGTTTTTACATCAGCGGAGGACGCATAGGAACACAGATACATCTTTCTCCATCAGAGCTTGTAAAGGCTATTCGCGGTAAATTTGAAGATATAATAATGTAACTAACGGAGAGCATCATGCAAGATTTTAACTGTGTACTTGCAGGAATAGCAAGAATTCTTGGTCCGGTCATTATGATCGTTATATGGAATAAAAAGACCGGTGCTCGTATTTTTCCAGCACCGGTTGCTTTTGCAGTTTGCATTCCTGTATTCATAATAGGCGGAGCAATACGCATGGGATTCAACCCTAATGATTTCTATTCTTATTATATTAAGCAGGGACTGCTTTATGGCATACTCGAAGAAGGATCAAAGTTCCTGATGCTGCGTTATGTCCTGACTTCGTATTCAAGTTGTAAAGATGCTGTGACATATGGTATCGGACACGGCGCGTACGAAATGTTCTGGGGAGGAATAGCATGCCTGGGGCTTATCGGAACTGGAAAAGCAGCTCCTGAGATCGTTTTTGTCAATGTTTTTTCTGTTATTGAAGGAATACCATTCGCTGCTGCAATGACTGTCCTGATATATTACGGAATCAGTACAGGAAGAACAAAGATAATGCTTCCGCTTGTAATTCTTCTGCATGCATTCTGTAATATGGTATCTGGGCTTTTCAGTTTCAGTACCATGATCGTAGTAATGTTTAGCAGTGTAACGACTGCGGTAATTTGCTTTGCTGCATACCGCTGCTGGAAGTCTATACAGCTATCTGATGAATATTGATCTTGAAAAAGTGAGCGGCGAAGCTTTTGCTTCGCCGCTCGTTTACTTTATGGGGGACTCTATTATTTGATTTCAAGCCTCTTCGCAACAGGCTCAGCAGGTTTTTTCTTCGGAAGTTCAATAGTAAGGATTCCGTTTTTGTATTCCGCTGAGATGCAATCTGCATCTACATCTGAGATATCAAAGCTTCTTTTGTAAGAACCAAATTTCCTCTCACGACGGATATACTTTGTCTTTTCATCCTTTTCTTCGGATTCGGATTTGTGTTCTGCAGAGATAACGAGGAACTCGCCATTGATATCGAGTTTGATGTCTTCCTTTTCAAAACCAGGAAGTTCAGACTCCATAACATATTTATCACCGGTATCCTTGATATCAGTCTTACATGCATTGACAGGCATACTGTCATAGTTTTTATCTAGATCGTTCCAGATATTAAAAAGATCAAAAGCATTTCTTCCAAAAGGTGTCATTCCGTACATCATAATCCATACCTCCAGTAAATATCTCAATAACTTTTAAATAGTTTCAGAGAAGCGCTTGGCCTTCTCCGGTATTATCTTTCAGATTTGATAAAATATACGCTTTCCATTGGTATCATCCCTTTCGCTGACTTGTCAGCTGTATAAGAATTCCTTTGTTCTATTCTTTTGAATGTGTCATAAGGTCAACGACATCGGAAGAAAGGTAACCAGAAAAGAAACGTTTCATTTCAGCCTCGATTTCCGAATACCTCAGCGAATGCAATTCAAGGAAATCATCGCCCTTCTGACAAAGGTGAGTGTAGAATCTGTATCCGACAATTAGGTCGTCGCGCGTTTTTTCTGAAGTTGCTGTGTCCAGCTCCGAGATAGCCTCGGGTATCTTGCCGTCGTCAATCATATCGGTCAGTTTCAAACACAGTGCCTGTTTTTGCTGATCTTTCAGTACCAGCATTGCGGGAGATTCGACATTCACATGAAACAGAAGCTTCATTGCAGCGTCTAAGCACTCTTTAATCTGCCTCATGATGTAATCCTGTTCAAACATCGGGGGTGAGCTCCTTTCGTTTCATTGACTGTATGATACCGCCGCTTTGTGTTCAAATTATTATGAGAATGTGATAACTTTCTGAAATTTAGCACTCATAGCGCAAGAGTGCTAACACACTGTTAGGACGAGTGCTAACGAGAGGCGGCAAAAAAAGGTGGCGGTTTTATAATACCCGCCACCAGATTCATGATTTACTGTCTTCTATTATTTCTTCAATAGTCATACCATAAAGCTGTTCTACTGCGTATTGATATATGTGTGCGAATCCACCTTCATAGAGTGCCATACTCAAAGTGAACTTCTTTCCGCTTTTTGTTTCATAATATCCAAGTCCTCCGAGACGGTTGATCTCCGCACATCCAAGGTCCTTTGTAAGATATTCGATGAAAGCATTATTATCTTTTACCATAATGGCCTGTTCAACATTTCTGTTATGAGGTTCAGGAATAGGAGGAATTCCCTGATCGGGAGCGGTTCCTTCAAGAGTCTTCAGTACTACATAATCAGTGCCATTATTTACCTGATATACTGTGGAAATATCAGTAAAGTCAGTGAACTTGCAAGTGATGAGAGGGTATTCATAAAATGAGAGATATCCGAGGACGGGAACAATCAGGAGTATAATGATTCCGGTTATTACAATTATAAGCTTCTTTTTGTTTGGCGCTTCTGGCATTTATTTTTTTACCTCCATGGTACATCTTCCCCATGTTTCATCCTTGTAAGTAAAAGCATTTTTATCAGTTTGTATTTTAGTAAATCCGGCACTTTCATAGCACTTACGCGCTGCAGTGTTTTCTGTGAAAACACATAGGTGTACAGAATCGGCACCAGCGATTTCAAAAGCATACCTGACGGCAAGCCTTATCATTTCCTCTCCTAGTCCTTTTCCTCTCACCGCAGGCGAAATCACAACGAATTTAAGCATACCCGATTTACTGCTGTTAACAGACAGACAAAAGAATCCAATAACTTCACCACTGTCTGAAATTGCAACAAACGGACAGTCTTCACATCGTTCAGCATGATCTTTCAGAACGTTCTCAAAGTTCTGCTGTGAAAGAGGGTAGCTGAAACGATTGGCACACCAGATTGAATGTGTGCGTTCGTCAGTGATAAACAATCTGACAGCTTCAAAATCTAGGGATGGAATATATGGCCTTAGTCTCATTTGCGTATTTTCATTGATATATCAAAGCATTTTACAGAGTGTGTTAAAGCTCCTAATGATATTATGTCAACACCGGTTTCAGCAACTGCACGGATGTTTTCAGAAGTTATGTTACCGGAAGCCTCGAGGAGTGCTCTGCCACCGGTCATTTCAACAGCCTCCTTCATTTCATCGCAGTTCATGTTGTCGAGCATTATGATCTCTACTTGATTGTCGAGAGCTTCGCGAAGCTCTTCAAGATCACGTACTTCAACTTCTATTTTAACTGTATGACCGATCTTTTGACGGAGAGCTGAAACAGCTGCTGTAATACCACCATAAGCATCGATATGATTGTCCTTGAGCATAGCTGCGTCAGAAAGATTAAAACGATGATTCTTTCCGCCACCTACAGTGACAGCATATTTCTGCAAAGCACGTAGTCCGGGAAGAGTCTTTCTTGTGTCAGTAACAGAAGCATTTGTACCTGCAACCAGTTCAACACAATTGTTTGTCGCGGTAGCAATTCCTGACATATGCTGAAGAAGATTAAGTGCGGTTCTCTCACCCTTAAGAAGCGTAAGTGTGCTTCCTTCAAGTTCAGCGATAATATATCCTTTCTTAACCTTGGTTCCGTCCTGCAAAAGAATGTTGAAATTTACATCTCCGCCGGCAAGTTCAAATACTCGCTTGGCAACATCAATGCCGCAGATAACACCATTGTCCTTTGCAACGTAGTAAGCTGATGTACGGTGATCAGCGGGGATAAGATTGTCGGCAGCAACGTCGATGTAGTTGATATCTTCCATAAGGGCGGTTGTAATGATATTGTCGATATAGCACTGTAAAAGCTTCATAGCAGTCAGTCCTTTCAATAATTATACTTTGAATCTATTCCTAGGTATTCCTCAAGAGTAAGTCCTGAATCATGGACGAGCTTAGCGTTCTCTTCGCCAAGATAGCGAATATGCCATCCCTCATACTTGTAGCCCGTAATGTCATCCTTTCCATAAGGATAACGTATTATGAAACCATATTCATGACAATGAGCAGCGAGCCATTTTGCTTCGGGTGTTGTGTTGAACCAGTCTCCGGCGTAGTTTATATCAGCGGCGAGACCAGTCTGATGTTCTGAATGTCCGGGACGTGCAGAATAAGTATCAGCAGCAGCTTTGCCATCTCTCGCAACATAGTTGTTGTAAAGCTGAGCCTGATAGCTGTATGAACGATAACCGGAGCAGACACTCAGACTCATTCCATCCTTCTTTGCAGTGGTCTGCATTTTTGTAAATGCGGTGTTGAACTCGGAAGTTAGCCCGCCGGGAGCATATGTGGAAGGAAGAGCGTATGTCTTGTTGGCTATGAGAATGCCGTTTACATAGGTTATTCCGTTTTTGACAGTGATCTCCTGTCGAGTGAAGTTTTCAGATGTACCGTCGTCCCATTTAAGAGTGAAATGGTTCTTGTCCATTCGTGAGAAACTTCCTTCCTTTGAGGAGCCGTCTTCATATATGAACTGAGCACTTGTACCCTGAGGGAGAATTGAAATACTCTCACCGTCGGAAGTACCCGAGTAGCTGTTAAGAATATATTTCTTACCTGCGTCCGAGATGTATTCACCACTCAGATAAGGGCCTTTATCAAATCGTGTAGAGCTTTTGTATGTGAACAGTTCGGGGGAGCTGCCCCAGTCAAGATAGAAGTGTTCCTCGTCGATCCAAGCGATAGATGCAGAAGCAAGTTTTCCGGAAGAGAGCGTAAACATTATTATGGAGCCGGCTTTGTCCATGCTGAATGGTGTGATAGTCCCTCCGTTAGTGCGGACAAAAGTACCTTCACCATTTTCATCAAACCAGAAATATCGTGTTCCGTTGAATCCTTCACCTATCCAGGTGCCTTTAGGAGTATCCATAGCATTACGGATGTAAGCTTTCCTGAGACCAATGAGATCGAATGTATCAACGATTCCGTCATCATCATAGTCAGCGCGGACAGCCTCTTCTTCAGATAGCTCTGCTGCCCCCAGAAGGTATTTGCTGAGCAGAACCATATCCTGAGAATTAATCAAAAAGTCGCCGTTAACATCTGCTTTAAGAGTCGGTTTGTTATCATCAGCAGCATGAACATTGACAACTGGTGTAGGCAGGAGCAAAGCTGCTGTTACAGCGGCAACTGCCCGTTTTAATAATTTCATCCTTTTTGCCTTTCTTTATAAAGCTCGAAGAATAATATGGTTTGCAGGTAAATGAATCTTACTGCATTACCTCTCCGAGAATAATATATGCAACGGTTACAATTGATTTTGCAAGAACAAAGTCAGCATCGACAAGGTAACCTCCGTTCAGAAGATCGTCTCTTATCTCCTTTACACGGCGGAAGCCAGCAGCTGCAGCCTTTTTGTCAGGGATAACAAAATGACTTTCCTGCATTATCTTACGTGTTTCAGTACGGATTCCCTTAGGAATGCGGTCAGCTCCAAGATGTGCATCGAACTGTGCTTCCTCAAATTCTTTGGGAGCGGAAGATGCCTTTGCAGCAATATCAAGCGCTGCGTGACGTGAGAATACAAGTGCCTCAAGCAGAGAGTTACTTGCAAGACGGTTACCGCCGTGAACACCTGTGTGTGAGCATTCTCCGCATGCATACAGATTAGGAAGTGTTGTCTCAGAATTCTTATCAACATCAATTCCGCCCATAAGATAGTGCTGACATGGGAAAATCGGGACAGGTCCTTTTGTGAGATCCCAGCCCTGATCAAGTAGATTCTTGTAGATCATCGGGAAACGTTTCTTGAGGAAGTTACTGTCCTTGTAACTGATGTCAAGGAAAAAATCTGTAGAATTCTGTTTGCGTGATTCCAGGATAATTGAATGAGATACAACGTCACGCGGAGCGAGTTCAAGGCGCTCATCATAGTTATGCATGAAGCGTTCTTTCTTGCAGTTAAGGAGATATGCACCTTCGCCACGGACTGCCTCAGAGATAAGGAAACACTCGCGTGTTGCTCTGTTGTTAAATGCGGTCGGATGGAACTGAACATAACTTAAGTTCTTTATTTTCGCACCCATTTCATATGCGAAAGTGATACCATCTCCAGTAGCGATAGCTGAATTTGTTGTAAACTGATAAACTCTTCCTATTCCACCTGTTGCAAGTATCATGTAGTGACAATTAGCTGTCAAATACTCATCATCAATTGTTTTGAGGAATGCAGAATAGCCGGTTGATGTCTGCTTGACAGAACACATAATTGTGTTCTCCATTATAGTAACATTCGGGAGCTTTTTAACATTTTCAAGAAGAGTTGTTGTTATCGCTTTTCCGGTTGAGTCTGCGTGATGGAATATACGGTGGTGACTGTGACCGCCTTCTAGAGTACGGTGATATGAACCGTCTGGATTTTTATCGAAGTCAACACCAAGCTCGATGATACGTTCGATGTCCTGTGCTGCTTCACTTACAAGAGTATGTACGGCATCGACATTATTTTTGAAGCCACCTGCTATCATAGTATCATTTTGATGGTACTGTATGCTGTCAGTAGGGGAATCATAAACTCCAGCAATACCGCCCTGTGCCAGCATTGAGTTGCAAAGAGGAAGTTCGCGTTTGCACAGAATCAAAATATTTAGATCAGATGGAAGATTGATTGCGGCGTAAAGTCCTGCAGCGCCACATCCTGCGATAATAACATCATAATTAACAGACATATAAAAACACGTCCTTTGCCTAAATTTTGCCGAAAAGGATATACATATATATATTATATCACAGTTCTGTGAATATGTCACTACTTTTTTAAAAAATAAAAATCAAAATAGACTCAAATAGACTCAAAATATCCTTCAAAATATTTCAAAAGAGCAAACCAAGTTCTGCAACTGAAATAAAAAAGGGAAGCAGATCCGTCTGTGAGTGGCAGTCGAATCCGCTTCCCTTTTTATGAACACACCTTTTCAATGATTTTTAATTGAATTCGTATGGCAGGTTTTTTACCTCGCCTAAAATGTATTTTTGTAAAACCTTAGCATCATTTATATTAATAACTCCATCCTTGAAGCAGTCAGCCGCTTCTATCTGAAGTGCGTTAAAGCTTACAGGATGATTCAGTAATTCTTCATCATATTCCTTGCCTTCTCTCATATTGCTGAGAGCACACTGATATTCTATGTACTGAAGTAATGTGATATAATCGAAAGAATCAACAATTGCGTCACCTGACAGATCTCCGGTTGATTCAGGAACGATTTCATATCTTGTCGGCAGGTATTGTCCGTCAAGTTCATAATCGGATGTGTAAACTCTTTTTTTATAGCCCGGATTATCCGGATCATCAACGAGCAATGCGTAAGCGGGGTCTTTTTGAACTTGGATCAGGAGCAATTCCCAGTACCATTCGTAAGGATCATCTGCGAAAGTGTCTGAGTTACGATCTTTGCGCTCATATGTTACAGCAACGCCCATATGAGTTATATCTGGATTTAGTATTGTATCCCAGTGACCTTGTGTTGAAATCCTCCATTGGTTCAAGGCGTCATCAACCGTGCATGGATCTGGTCTGGCAGCGAGATTTTCGTAAGCTGTTACAAATGGATAGTTCTCGTCTATAAGATACTGATCGAAGTTTTCGCCTTCTTCGCCATCTGGATTTCCAGAATAATCAGCTTGTGTCGGGCGAAAATGACTGAATTTATGTACTGATTCTCTTACACGGACATGTGCATAGTCAGAGAGGTGTGGAACAACATATAGAGGTTTTAAGCCGTTTTCTTCTCGAATTTCATTTACTCTTACAGCCATCTCGGCAGCGAGATCTTTTAAGTCCTGCTGTGTAACTTGTGGAGCGTTATCACCATTAACGGAGGAAGTAAAGAATGCCAGAGGTGATACACAGCATACGATTGAAAGCGCCAAGACGATTGAATAAGTTTTCTTGAATACACTCTTAAAACCAAACATAATGCCGCACCTCCTTCCGATAATTGAAACCAGTCGCTTCTTAAGCTTATTGTATCATACACATATTATATTTTAAAGAGAAATAGGTAAGATTTGGCGTTTTATACAATGAAAATCTACGTTTTGTACAACGAAAATATATACAGCAAGTTATAAAAATCGGCGTTTTTAGAGCTTGTATTATGGTAATGTTGCTTTTTGAAAAGAAAATGCTACTCACGGTAAAAAATCAAAAATGTACAAAAATGAATAATGGTAGCTAATATTACGAATTGTATTAAAAGGCGAGCTTTATGATGCGTCGCGATAATATGGCGTTTTTCTTGACAACGATTTATATAGGTGATATAATCACTCTTGTGTATGCTCGAAATTTATTGTGTCACTTTATGGCAATTGGTGGCACTGAGATAAATGTATGATTTTTTAGGAAGGAGCAGGCTTGCTAATGAGTAATACAATGAATCCTGAGTTTAAAATAAGAGAGGTCGCTGAACGAATTAGACTTACGCGTGAATCAGTAGGGTATTCTCCGGAGGAAATGGCTGAAAAGGTTGGAGTTTCAACTTATGAGTACCTTGCATATGAAGGCGGTGCAAAAGATTTCAGCTTTACTTTTATATATAAATTTGCAAATGTTTGCGGTGTAGAAATAGCTGATCTTATGGAGGGCGAATCTCCTCATATCAATAGTTTTGATATAACAAGAGCAGGTGAGGGACTTCCGATTGCAAGAAGAAAAGGTTTGAGTTATCTGCGACTTGCTCCTAAATTCAGAAATAAGATAGGCGAGCCATTCCTTGTTACTATTCCTTATGTAGATGAGAAATTCCGTGTTCCTCATCCACATACTCACGAGGGACAGGAACTTGATATCATTATCAGTGGTCAATTAAAGGTTCAGGTCGGAGATAATGTTGAAGTGCTCAGCGAAGGAGACTCTATTTATTATGATAGTTCGGAACCTCATGATGAATGGGCAGTCGGCGGACACGAGTGCCGTTTCTATGCGGTTGTGTTTGGCCAGAATGAAAAGCCAACACATGCTATCTCAAATCTTGAGCCTGTAATACTTCCTGGCGTTACAAATTTCGATCTTGCGAACATAAAGAATCCGGTAGCAGATAAATTTGTTGAGTGCGAAACTGATGAAAATGGTGCACTTACTAAAATAAAATTCAAGAATGAATCTACTTTTAATTTCGGATTTGATGTTGTTGATGCGCTTGCAGAAAAATGCCCTGAAAAGACTGCACTCATTTATGTTTCAAACGAACTAGAAGAACGCAGATTTACCTTTGCAGAAATAAAGAAGTACTCTAATATGACTGCAAATTATTTCCTTTCTAAGGGAATAAAAAAAGGTGACAGAGTAATGCTCGTTCTTAAAAGGCATTATCAGTTCTGGTTTTCAATTATTGCTTTACATAAGATTGGTGCAATAGTTATTCCGGCAACCAATCAGCTGGTTCAGCATGATTTTACATACCGTTTTAAAGCTGCTGGAGTTAAAGCGATAGTATGTACGGCTGATGGAGATGTTGCTCATCAGGTTGATCTTGCTATTGATGAGTGCGGAATGGATATAATGAGGATGATGGTTCGAGGAGAACGCGATGGATGGGATAAATTTGATGATGGTATCGCATCGCAAGGTGATGTGTTCGAGCGCCCGACAGATCCAGATCTCATTTCTTGTGGCAAAGAGCCTAACCTTATGTTTTTCACATCAGGAACAACGGGTTATCCTAAGATAGCGACTCATTGTCACCTATATGCACTAGGTCATTTTATAACAGCTCGTTACTGGCACAATGTTGATCCGAACGGAATTCATTTTACGATTTCTGACACTGGCTGGGGTAAGGCACTTTGGGGAAAGCTTTATGGCCAGTGGCTAAGTGAGACTTGTATATTTGTTTATGACTTCGACCGCTTTGATGCGAATAAGATCCTTCCGATGTTTAAGCAGTATAATATAACTACGTTCTGTGCTCCTCCGACAATGTACAGATTCTTTATAAAAGAGGATCTTAGCAAGTATGATCTCAGCAGCATCAAATATGCTACTGTTGCAGGTGAAGCTCTTAACCCCGAGGTATATAACCAGTTCCTAAATGCTACAGGGGTTAAACTGATGGAAGGTTTTGGTCAAACTGAAACTACATTATCTATCGGAAACTTTGTCGGAATGACTGCACGTCCAGGCTCGATGGGAAAGCCGAGTGTTATGTACGATGTGGACATAGTTGATCCTGATGGAAAGCCTTGCAAGACAGGTGAAACAGGTGAGATAGTAATACGTCTTGACAAGGGCATTCCTGCTGGACTTTTTCTTGGATATTATCAGGATGAGGAAAAGACAAGAGAAGTATGGCATGATGGAATGTATCATACAGGTGACACTGCGTGGAAAGATGAGGATGGATATTTCTGGTATGTCGGACGTGTTGATGATGTTATCAAATCTTCAGGTTATCGCATAGGACCTTTTGAGATTGAGAGTGTTATAATGGAACTTCCTTATGTTCTTGAATGTGGAGTAAGTGCTGCTCCAGATCCTGTAAGAGGACAGGTAGTGAAAGCTTCTATTGTGCTTGTTAAAGGCAAGGAAGGAACAGAGGAACTTAAGAAAGAAATACAGGATTATGTTAAAAAGCATACGGCTCCTTATAAGTATCCAAGAATTGTTGAGTTCCGCGATGAACTTCCTAAAACAATAAGTGGAAAAATAAGAAGAGTGGAACTTAAGGGCTGATCTATAAAACAAAGTGCATCCTCTAATTAAGGCTCTGCATTAAAGGAAAAATGCCATAGTATTTATGATGCGCCAGTCTGAAATACTATGGCATTTTCGGTGGAAAATGCGGAATAAAATGAGAACGTCTTAGATGAATTGGAGGATTGAGGTGTATCATAAATAAACCTAAATTTACCATCGTTATACCTGCAGACAATGAAGAATAATATATCGGTAAATGCCTTCGCGCAATCATCAGTGCGTCTAAATATGTTAAACCTGATTCAGTAGAGATAATTGTTGTCGCAAACAGATGTACTGATAATACCTGTATGATAGCAAAACACTATGGCGCAAAAGTCTTTAAAAATGAGGATAAATGCATCGCTGCTGTAAGAAATACAGGAGTTAAAGAAGCAGAAGGCGAGATAGTGGTGACGATAGAGGCTGACAGTTTGATGACCAAATACTCACTTGCTGAGATTAGAGAGAAGCTCGAAAGTGGGAAATACATTGGCGGAGGAACGGTACCGAGGTTTGACAGAATGTCTGTTGGGATTGCTGTTTCATCTGTTTATGTTGTCCTCAATCTTTTGCCGGCTATGATAAAAAATGGCGGGTATCTCGGTGGTGCTATGTTCTGGTTCTGCAGGAACGATTTTGAAGCAATAAATGGTTTTGATGAAAGTCTGATAAGTCTTGAGGATATGGATTGTGCGGCCAGATTAAAAAATATGGCAAGCAGAAAGGAAAGAAATACGGAACATTAAATAGATCGTATATTCTTACATCATCACGTAAATTCGATCAATTTGGCGACTGGTATTTTATTAAGAATCGCAAACTGACGAAACGCATTTTTACAGGAAGAGACCGCCAAGCTGCAGATAGTTTTTATTATGATGTGCGATGAATGCTGATGCTTTTAAGTTGTCTAACAGATTGTTTGTGAGGTGTGGTTTGCGTTAAGTCTCTAAGAAGTATTCTAATTTGACTAACTTCTTTTGAGAAATGAAATCTTGCTTTGAAAAAATAAAGGAAGGTTGAAATCGATAAAGCGCTGAAAATAGCGAAAAACTGGCGACTAAAAATTTTTTGGATTTTTTTGAAAAAAGTGCTTGACAAAATTGCCAAGCTGTGTTATAATTAACTTCGTCGTCAGGAGACTGAAAGTCGGCAGACAGCGTTCGACTGACGGAATAAAAGGCTTTTGTGGGGGTTTAGCTCAGCTGGGAGAGCATCTGCCTTACAAGCAGAGGGTCACAGGTTCGAGCCCTGTAGTCCCCACCAAGATGGCCCGGTAGTTCAGTTGGTTAGAACGCTAGCCTGTCACGCTAGAGGTCGTGAGTTCGAGCCTCATCCGGGTCGCCATTGCGGATTTAGCTCATCTGGTAGAGCGCCACCTTGCCAAGGTGGAGGTAGCGAGTTCGAGCCTCGTAATCCGCTCCAATGGCGCTATAGCCAAGTGGTAAGGCATGGGTCTGCAACACCCTGATCCCCAGTTCAAATCTGGGTGGCGCCTCCAAGTATTTCGCGTTTCGGTTTCCGAAGCGCGATTTTTTTGTCGCCTTTCCGTCAACGAAAAGAGGTTAAAAAAAGATTTGGGGCAGAATTCCGCCCCAAATCTTTTTTTGTATAAACTAGTATTTCTTTTTCTATCAATTATTAATCCACAGGAAGATCAGATTCGGTAAGGACTCCTGCATCGACTTTCTGTATTGTATATGCATCCATAGCTGTCAATCCGTCACCATGACCATAAACATCAGAATTGATAAGTCCCTGCTGTTTTAGTCCATACTTGTCTTTGTTTCCTATGTGCTGAAGAATTGCAACAGCATCAGCGATCGTAACTTTCTGATCGAGATTTGCATCTCCCCATAATGTAGCTGAAACTTCTGTTACAGTTGTTGTAGTAGTTGTAGTTGTCTCTTCAGTTGTCGTAGTTGTAGTCGTAGTTGTTGTTTCTTCAGTAGTCGTTGTGGTAGTGGTGGTTGTTGTAGTTTCAGTAGTAGTTGTAGTAGTTTCTGCTGGCTTTTCCTTTACAAAAACAGTATAGTTCATACAAGCGCCGCTCATTCCGTTTGTTCCAAGAGTTATAGACTCGCCTGACTTCACTTCTTTTGAATATACATCAAATGGTCTAACCTCTTCACTATCATTAATCTCTACAACCTGTCCCTGTTTTGAATAGCTTGCAATCCATGATGGAAGCGATGTTACTCTCTGATCAAATGCAACATAAACGATTATGTCCTTTGCAGCTGTAATAACAGCAAGATCAGAATCAGTCTTCTTGGAATCACATGCTGTAAGGATATGCTCACCGCCGAGAATATCTGAAGGAAGTGAAGCTATGACATGCTCACGATCAGCAAACGCCTTGTCACCCTGTTTAACATTTTCGGATATGCTCCAGAGGAAACCATAGGAAGGATCCTTAGGATCAAGCTTGCTTATCAGTGTGCTCTTTATATCATTATCCGGAGTAACTATTTCACCCTGCTGACCTTCTGTAACAGTACCAGCATTGTATGCCTTCTGCTGCATACGACCTGCAAGTTCCTTTACAGTTGCTTTTGCCTGATCAGGAGTCTGTGCTGTATAGCTGTACATATTGAGATCGAAATTATCATATCCCTCGCCGCCTGATTTAAGGTTATTGATCTGAGCTGCTTCATTGCGGCTGTAAACGATCTTGTAAGCGAGTCCACTTCCCATTGTACAGTTATCAAATTTATCGTTAAATGACTTGATTGTTCCTGAGAATTCATCACTACCCATATTCACAGCATCAAGCGGAAGGTTTGTCTTCTCATAGTAGTTTGATTCAGAGAATACCTTTGAGTTGTAAGAAGCTCCGATACCATACTGCTTATTAGTTGAGAAGTAGTTGTTATAGATGTGAACATGTGCTCTTCTCGCACGAGGATTACGTGATTCTGTATTATTGAACCAGTTGTGATGATAAGTGATCCAGTCCTGTTCGTGTGTTGTTCCACCACCTACAAGTGAAGTCTTATGACAGTCAATATATACATTGTATGATATTGTTGCATAATCGGTCCACTTAATATCTGTTGAACCATCACCGTCGGATTTATCGTCATCAACAATACCATTTCCGGCATAAGCATTATAGCCCTTTTCTATTGTGTTGTTGTGTACCCACATATGTGATGATTTGCTTGTGCTTCCACCGGACATTGAGATACCATCATCAGGATATTTAGCAAGATGAAGGTTTCTTACTTCACAGCTTGTGGAATGCTTCATGTCGAAGCCCCACTGATTCAGATTTGCATCATATCCGATACCTTCAATTGTAACATTCTTTCCTCCATTGAGGTAAAGCATATTTGAACCGTCATTCTGTTTTCCGTCATTAGCCTTTGCTCCTGAAGGAACATCGATAGTACCGATCAGACGGAAAGTTACATTGCTAGGTTCAGCCTTGTTGAAGATATTATAAAGACCAGTCTGTCCGCCAAAGGTTACACTGTCTTTATTTGAGTTTGTAACATAGATGACAGAAGCTCCTGATTTGAGAGTACCATCATCATTATATGCTCCTACACCAGTGTAGTTGTAGTGAGCGTAACCGCTGCGGTCAAATGCCATAGTAGTTATCGTGCAGGATGCGGAACCAGAAGAGCCTTCAACCTTGATATCGTATTTTGTATTGCCCTTCAGTCCGGGAATATCCACACGGTTATTACGTATAAGCTGTGAGTCAACAGCTGTAAATGATCCTGAACCCGATAATGCGTATCCAACTTTTATATTGTTTCCGAGTTTTGAACTATCCCACTCAACAAAAGCTTCTTCAAACCATCCGCCACAGAGCTTGATTGCGTCTGAAACATTGTTTCCGCCCTGAGGCTGCTCCTGCTGACCGGAACTTCCGTTAAGATACGAAGGAGTCCAGTTATTCATGTAACTTGTTATATTGATATTCTTAGCATCATTATCTGATACAGTATGACCTTTACGCTGTGAAAGATCTACTCTTGTACCATTTGTAAGCTTAGTACCATTTTCCTTGAATCCATCAACTGTTTCCGGCTGAACACCACTCATGGAATACCATCCTTCAGCACGGATCAGATTAGCATTCTGAAGAGTTGTATTCACAAAAAGAACTTTAGCAGTCTGTGCCCATGGTCTTCCGAGATATCCCGGTGTTACTGTTAGCTGTGAATTTGCTGTAACATTACAGTTCATGAATAAGTAACCAGTATACGGATCCCCCTGGCTTCTTGCAGCGGTTATGTAACCACCGGTTGATCCAGAGCTGTATCCCTTCCAGCGAAGCTCACAGCTGTCGAATACAGCATTGCTTCCGCCGAATATATAATCAGTTTGTCCCTCGATTATGCAGTTCTTGTAATACTGAGGTGACCCGCCAGTATATAGTGTATCCTGACTTGAAAGGAACTGGCAGTTAAGGAATTCGCAGTATGAAGTGTCTGCTGAAAGAGCAGCGGCACGTTCAGTATAAGCCTTTGATTTAACATCCACACCCTGATTTCGCTGAACAGTCAGTGTCTCATTTGTACACTCTACACCATCAGCGAGCTCTTCATTTGTAATGTAGCGGTTAAATGAATTCTCGAATACAATATTCTTAGCTTTGAAGTTTGTAGCCTTCGGCCAGAGCTGTACAGTAGCACCCCAGCGGTAATTTGCTACATTCTTTCCTGATTTGGAAGCTGCGAGAGAGGCATCGTAGTATCCTTTTGAGTTGGCGCTGTAGTACTTGTAACCTATACCATAGTACCATGTAAGAACAACATTTCCTTTTGAAGGATCATCGTTTACAAAAGTAATGTAAGGTGTCTGAACTACAACCTGCTGACGATAAGTACCCGGAGCAATGTGTATTGTAACACGGTTGCTTTCACTCGACGGGTTTAAGCTTGCCGCTCTGTTAACGGCGTCCTGAACTGTTGAAAAATTGTTTGACTGACCTGGATAGCCTACATACAGGTCTGTGCCTGCGGCATTCGCAGTCCTCTGAGGGAAAACGAGGAGCTGACTAACCAACATGCATACGACGGCAAGAACCGCCACAACAGTCAGGGTTTGTTTTCTTACTCTGCTGTTCATTTTAATACTCCTTTTCTACGCTTTTCATTGGTCAATATTAACAGTTTACTTCCAAGAAAGCATACTATTTATTATATTATATCATTATGCGAACACTTTGTAAATGACATATTGTGCTCTCAGACTGACTTATTATACACCGCTTTTTCTGTAGTACATGATCAATACATCAATTTTACTCTTCGCAATTGCAAAAAAGAAACGATAACCCGCCATCTAGTATTCCTATTTTCTACCGCCGAACAGTCAGAAAATATTCTTCGCATATTGACAAACTACGCAATATATAGTATAATGTATAAGTATATTTTTACCTAAAATAATATTCTTAAGGAGTTGTGTCAAATGGGTAAGCAGATGTCAAGATCAAGCTACGACAAGCTCGTCCTCGAGCTTGACGACCTCAAAATCAATAAACGTAAGGAAGTAGCAGAGCGTCTTAAAGTTGCTCGTTCATACGGAGACCTTTCCGAAAACGCTGAATACGATGAAGCTAAGAACGAACAGGCTATCCTTGAAGCTAAGATAGCTGAACTCCAGCACACAATCGACAACGCTGAAGTTATCGATGAATCAAATATCTCAGTTGATGAAATCGGTATGGGCTCTATAATCAAAATCAGAAAAGTTGGTACTAAAAAGACCGAGACATTCACAATCGTCGGAACAAACCATGTTGATGTCAGAAACCACATGATATCTGACGAGTCTCCTATCGGTAAAGCTGCTATGAAGAAAAAAGTCGGCGATACTTTCATTGTCGAAGCTCCCGTTGGAGAACTTCGTTTCGAGGTCATTGAGATATCTAAATAATCCCCAAGGAAGGAAATTTCAAAATGAGCGATAACACCATCAATCCTGCTGTTCCCGCAGAAGAGGAACAGGATATTAACATACTAAAGAAGGACAGGCTCGACAAGCTTGCTGCTCTCCGTGAAGGCGGCTGCGATCCGTTTACAGTTACAAAGTATGACGTAACAGGCCACGCTGCAGACTACAAGGCTGAGTATGAAGCCAAAGAAGCTGAACTCATTGCCGCAGCTAACGGAGATGAGGAAAAGCTTAATGCTTCTCTTGAGGCACTTCACGAGACAAATATCCGTATAGCCGGTCGTATAATGAGCTGGAGAGATATGGGTAAGGCAAACTTTATCGATGTACGCGATGCATCAGACCGCATTCAGGTTTATGTGCGTTCAAATGATATCGGAGCTGACCTTTTCAAGGAATTCAAGAAAAAGTGGGATATCGGTGACATCATTGGTGTTGAAGGATTTGTTTTCAGAACCAAGAAGGGCGAGATATCCATCCACGCTAAGAAGATAGAGCTTCTTTCAAAGTCACTTCTCCCTCTTCCTGAAAAATGGCACGGTCTGAAGGATACTGATACAAGATACCGTCAGCGCTACCTTGACCTCATCATCAATCCTGAGGTAAAGGATACATTTGTAAAGCGCTCAAAGATCATAGCTTCTATCAGACGCTACCTTGACAATCAGGGCTTCATGGAAGTTGAGACTCCTATGCTTGTTTCAAATGCAGGCGGTGCCGCTGCAAGACCATTTGAGACACACTATAATGCTCTTG
Organism: Ruminococcus sp.; assembly: GCA_017960805.1. GTDB lineage: Bacteria > Bacillota > Clostridia > Oscillospirales > Ruminococcaceae > Ruminococcus. The sequence continues at coordinate 29,211 of JAGCYM010000007.1, read as the reverse complement.
ACGAAGAAGTTAAGCTTCGTATCAGCCTTGAGCTCTATCTGAAGCGTCTTATCGTAGGCGGACTCGAGAGAGTATACGAAATCGGAAGAGTATTCCGTAACGAAGGCGTTGATACACGTCACAACCCTGAATTCACACTTATGGAACTCTATCAGGCATATACTGACTACTACGGAATGATGGACCTTACAGAGAACATGTTCCGCCACGTAGCACAGGAAGTTTGTGGTACAACATGTGTTCCTTACGGTGAGTACATGATCGATCTTGGCAAGCCTTTCGAAAGACTTACTATGATCGATGCAGTAAAGAAGTATTCAGGTGTGGACTTCAATAACATTACAACTCTTGAGGAGGCTCGTGCTGCTGCAAAGGAGCACAATGTTGAGTTTGAAGATCGTCACAAGCGCGGCGATATCCTCAACCTTTTCTTCGAAGCTTTCGTTGAGGAACACCTCATTCAGCCTACATTCATCATGGATCACCCGATCGAGATTTCTCCACTTACAAAGAAGAAGCCCGATGCTCCTGATTATGTTGAGCGTTTTGAGCTCTTTATCACAGGCCGTGAAATGTGTAATGCATACTCAGAGCTCAATGATCCTATTGATCAGCGTGAGCGTTTCAAGGCTCAGGAAGAAGCACTCAGCCAGGGCGATGAGGAAGCTAACAGAACTGATGAAGACTTCCTCCGCGCACTCGAGATCGGTATGCCTCCTACAGGCGGTATCGGATACGGTATTGACAGACTTGTAATGCTTCTTACAAACAGTGCTTCCATCAGAGATGTTCTCCTCTTCCCGACAATGAAGAGCCTTCCTGCAAACAACGGCAGACCTGCTCAGGAAGAAAACGCAGAAGAATAATTATGAAAAAACCTACGCTCATAAGAGCAATGATATGTACAGGCATATTTCTGTGCAGTCTCTTTTAGGATTAGCTCTGATCCTCATAATACCTTCTAAGGTCACAGAGATAATCAGCACGATATTACTCTTCGGAGGATTAATAACAAGTATCATTCTGAATATCATTTACGTGCGGTGTCAGCACTGTGATTCCTATCTCTACGGAAGGTATGCTGCGGCGGTGTGCTGTCCTTATCATGGTAAAAAAATGTAATAATCCAGGGGCGGACTTGTTCCGCCCTTATCCGTCGGAGGATATATGAAAGATAAAGATAATAAAACTACTGACAATACCGAGAACGGAAAAGAGCAGGAACAAGAGTCTAAAAGCATTATCCAGAAGCGAAAGGAAATGTACGAAAAAGCCGATGAAGAAGAAAGAATCAGACGCGAAAATGTACAGAAGCGCTATAAGGAACGCAAAAGGAGAGCAGCTGAAGCTCATGACAAGCGACTTGAGGAAGAACATATAGAACTTCTTAAGCTTAAATCCGGACTTATTTCAGAAAGTGATGTTCTGAACGATGACGAGCAGACAGAGGTAAAGAGAACGTTTTTCCAGAAACTTGGCAGTTTTGTCTACCTCAATAAATGGTGGCTCGGTCTTGCCTGCATTCTGTTATCCATCGCTGGCTTGCTCATATATGATCTTGCTTCTCAGCCACATCCGGATATGATAGTACTTGTGATAGGAAAGAACGTTCAACTTGGAGAAGAATCAAACGTACAGGAATATCTTTCTCAGTTTACTCCCGATAACAATAAGAACGGGGAACAGCTGGCATCAATCTACTATATTCCATATACCGGAGTTGAAAAAGACGATTTTGTTAACAGCGTGCCGCAGAAACTCTCAGCTGAGCTACAGAACTCAGAATCTGTTATAATAATAGGAAACAAGACTGTTGATACTGTAATAACCATTGAGGATACTCTGGTTGATCTGAGTGAACTCTATCCGGATAATCCGCATGTCGATAAATATAAGTTCATGCTTAAGGACACTGATTTTGCAGCAAAGATCGGCCTTTCTCCGAACGATATATCTGATGACTGGTTCCTTGCAATCAGAAAACCGCAGGATCTTGTTTACTCAAAGAAAGACAAGATGCAGAAGACATATGACAAGGATTTTGCAGCATTTGATGCGATAATAAAAGATCTCAGCTAAAAAAATGCATCTCATGGCTTATCAGCTATGGGATGCATTTTCTATATTTATTCGTTTTTCTGAAATAGAATATATTATTCTTCTGAGATGTTTTCCTTTTTCTCGTTCTTCTTAGGAAGCTTTGATTTGATTGCTTCAAAAGGAGCTCTCAAAGCTTTCGGAGGTTCTATTTTCAGTTTCGGGAAAGCAAGCTCAAGTCGTTTACCGACAAAACTCTTCTGAGACATGATCTCCTTGTATTTTGCAACGAGCTCTTCAGCACGCTTACGGAGCTGAAGAGTTTTTTCGTTGAAATCTTCACTTTTATCATGAATAGCATCAACACCTACAAACAGCTTCTCCCCTGCCTTGTCAGATATCTTTCGCATCTCGGCAGAGATGCTCTCCAGCACACGCAATGTCTTCTTTATGTGCATGATACCCATAACTGTAAATATGAGATCACTTGTAAAACACACATATAAGATCACTATCACGACAATTCCTGCAGTATGCGGTATCAGATCAACGAATTTCTCTATCGTCGGATGTATTATCCTCACTGTAACAAGACAAGCTACACCCCACAAAAGAGAAAACTTAAGACATATATATCCTTTAACATTGAATCGCTCTTCTGAATAATCCCACCAGTGCTGATGAAATATCTTTTCGAGTAAATATCCTGTAACAAGTTCAAGCGAAGAAGTCAGTACTACAGAGCCTAAATACAGGAGTATGACCGTTTCACGAAGGGGATATAAAGCCAGTGTAACAACAATAACTCCTGCGCCATATATCGGGCAGTAGGGCCCTCCCAGAAAGCCACGGTTAATAAATACGCCGTGTTCAACAGCCTGGTATGTTACCTCTAGGCACCATCCAAGAAACGCGTAGATCAAAAAGAAAAACAACAGCTGGTAAACTGAGTATACTATAAATACTCCCCCTTAGAAGCCGAGTTCTTCTCCGACAATGATAACCTTGATGCGTCCTTTATGACGCTGTTGAGCTGAAATAAGATAATTACAGCAGATACGTCCGTCACCGCCGCAGCCATCACTCATCTGATGGTCAGGATTCTTAAGAGAAACGCACTCCCCTGTCTTTGCACAGTAAGTGTCACAGTCAAGTCTTACACAGTTCGGAGGTGCGGCAGTATTCTTTACTCTAACCTCCGCTTCAGCAAGATTGCGAACTATCTTGTTATAACCCGCAATAACTATAACAGAATCCGGTCCGTAAGCAATAGCTGCTATACGATTGCTGTTGCCATCAACATTATATAGAACACCGTCCTCAGTTATCGCATTTGAACTTGTGATATACACATCCGCGGAAAAAGCCTGTCGGTAAACAGCCTTAGCCTCTTCAGGAGTTGTTGCCTTAGAACGGTCAATATAGCTGTATTTACCTGAATTCAGGAGATCCGGGATGCCGCATTCTTTCATTGATTCGCTTCCGCCGTGTGTGACTGTACAGCCTGCTGGCATAAGAGACTCAACAATAGATCTGACATCTGCTGCGGATTCAGCATAGTAGAATTCCATATTATTCTTCTTGAGATTCTCTCCTGTTTTCTTGATTCTCATTTCAATAATCGTTTTCTTGTTACTGTTCATAATTATCTCTCCGTAAATATTATGCGGAGCTCAAAGGCTCCGCATATAAGTTTTATTGATTAGTCGTTGTCAGGCTCGAGAAGAGCATAGTTTCCGTCATCGCGCTTATAAACGACATTTATTACACCTGAGTCTGCATTGAGGAACATAAAGAACTCGTGACTCAGAAGATTCATCTGGAGTATAGCCTCCTCTACATTCATAGGACGAAGCTTGAACTTCTTTTCCTTTATAATTTCGTATGCTGCGATCTCTTCTACCGGTTCTGCGAAAGCCTCCTTGAAAGCAGTATCTTTAAGTTTCTTTTCAACTCTTGTCTTGTTCTTGCGGATCTGTCTGATGATCTTGTCGATAGCATCATCGAGAGCAACAGCCTTATCTTCAGCTGAGCGCTCGGCGCGGTAGATCATGCTGTTGTATTTTACTGTAAGCTCAAGAACTATCTTGTTCTTTATTTCTGACATAACGATCTTTGCGTCTGCCTCATCTCCGAAGAATTTTCCAAGTCTAGAGTCGATTCTTGTTTCAGCGAGTTCTGTAAAGTTCTGGGGTATTTGCATTTTTTTAGCTGTGATAGTTGTTTTCATAGAGTGATGGCCTCCTTTTGCTCTCTCCTTGAGAGCATTATTTTATGGTTATATTATACCATAAAAATATTGGACTTACAAGCGAAATTTGTTAATTTTGTTTAATCTGTACAGCTTCAGAAAAATTTTTTGTAAGATATAACAATTTAGATTCAGTAACTATCAGCTAATGAAAAAAATCATTTTTCATTCAGGGAAACATAAGATCATGCACAAAGATTATTCAGCATAGTGGTAAGGATCTGTTCAGCTGATACCGGAGTACTGTATTTATTCTCAAGAACAACACAGAACGCGATCGGATGAGCTGGATCATCAACAAAGCCAACAAGAAGAGCGTTCTCCTCTTCGCCTTCCTTAACCTGAGCTGTTCCGCTCTTTATTCCGATATCGTATCCCGGAACTGACCACGCATAGTGATTTGCACCATTTGTCTTCATCATCTGCTTTACAGTCGTCGCAGTTGAAGGATTAAAGAGCTGCTTACTGAACTCAGTATCAGCACTTTTCTTAACCTTACCGCTTACATCGGTAACTTTTGAGATCAAGTGCGGCATTGTCATCTTTCCAGTTCCGTTCGCTATAGCGCTCTCCCACATCATGAGCTGTATAGGACTTACAAGAGTGTCACCCTGTCCCATGCATCCCCACTGAGTAATGAAGTCACCTGTATCTGTCAGAGTTGTCGACGCGCGCTCACACTGGATACCGTCTATATCAAAGTACTTCAGTTCATCTCCGTTTATAGCGTATCCAAGTTTTGTATACTGTGACTTTATACGCTCAAGAGGCATGTCACTGTCCTGGATAAGCTGCGCAAAGAAAGGATTACAGCTGTTCTCAAGAGCTTCCTGGATATTCTGATCACCATGTCCCCATTCCTGGTGACAATCGATCTTCTTTCCCTCTGCATTCATAAAAGAACCTGAGCAGTTATAGCTCTTGGAGAAAAGCCTCTCTCTTCCCATTATCTCTATAGCTGAAATCAGGGTCGAGATTTTCTGGGTCGAACCAGGAACTGTTCTGTACATTGCCTTTGACATAAGGGTTCCTGATTCCATGTTTTCAAGATTGTCATATCCCCGCGTCACATCAAGTGACGGAAGGCTTGTGCAGACAAGCAGCTCACCGGTCTTGTAATTATAAGCGACCGCACATCCTTTAGCATCCATATATGAGTCATATACAGCACGATTAGCTTCATGATCAAGAGTCGTATAGATAGCTGCCTTTCCGCCTTTATCCACAAGTCCGACTGAAAAACTGTAATTGTTAAGGTAATCTATGTTATTTGCAACTAGAGTGTTTTCCATCTGTCCCTTGTCGTCTCCGATAAGATTGCCGACATCAATGAAGTATCCGTCAGGATACTCTCCCCTGCCTGAACCGTCAAAGAGCACGTCACCCTTACGGTCATAAACCATACCAAGACGATGGTCGTCAGAATTCATCATGTAGAAGGATGCTTCCCTGTTTATCTTGACAACAAGAACCACCATCCCGACAAGGAATATGCTCAGGAAAAGCGTTATGATATGCTGACATCTTTTAATACTCTTCATAACCTGTTCCTCACTTTCTTCGATCCGTCAGCGTGTAGTTTATAGGCGGCTGAGGCGGTATCTCCTGCTGAGGCTGAACAGGCGGAGGAGCCTGAGGTATGTTCTGCATCTGAACCGGCTGAACAGGCTGTGGTTTCTTCTCGTTTTTCTTACGCTTCGGAGCCTTGAATACAGGTGACTGTGCTGCAACGAGCATACCTGCCATCAAGCCGCTGACAACCATCGAGCTTCCGCCCATTGATATGAACGGCAGTGTTACACCGGTAAAAGGTATCATATTGCAGGAACCGAATACATTAAGTGCCATCTGAACAGAGAAGGCAGCCGCGATTCCGGCGCACATAGAACCATGATAATAGGATCTCGGCGGGTTAACAAGCGGGATCGCAACCATCATAAGAAGAACGAAAACACTCATGACAGCGCACAGCAGTCCCCACTCCTCACTGATAGATGAGAATACTATATCGCTCTGGTAAGCGAATACTGTGTGAAGGAATCCATGACCAGGACCCTTTCCGAACCATCCGCCGTCAGCTATAGCTATGAGTGCCTGACACTGCTGATGACCTGTTGTATACTTGTTTGCCCATATGTCAACAAAGAGACGTTCTTCCTTTACATACGGAGGAGCAAGCATTACCGCAATAACAGCAAGAACTGCAAGTGAAGCTACCGCAATTATGATTGGCTTCTTTGAGAACTTGCCCTTCGGATAGCATATCCTGAGAAGAAATCCTGAAACATATATCGCACCGAAAGTAGGTATGCTTCCGAGGTCACGGCACCACCACTGGAACAGGCAGATAGCTCCGATTATTCCGAAAGGAATGATATTTTCATAAACTATATTGAAACACAAGAACTTGTGTTTCTTCTGCTGCTCAGTAATAGAAGTCGCACACGCGAGCACCAGCAGAGGCTTCATGAACTCTGAAGGCTGAATGGAGGTCGATTCACCAAGAGATATCCACATACTGCGGCTTCCGGTGAAAAGCAGAATGATCCCCATAAGAATACCTATGCATATCCAGATGTATTTTTTCTTGTCTTCTATCCAGCGATGATCCCTGCATACGAGATATCCGATCCTGCAGGAGATCAGGGCCGCGATGACTGTAATGAAATGCTTTAACTGAAAATCCACCCCGCCGAAGCACGACTGGAAGATAAGTCCCATATTCAGGATCAGTATAAGCATAAAGTCGACCGCGTAGGTCTGCTGCCTGAAGAATGGCATAATTGTGAAATATACGAGATCAAGACCAATTACTACAGATGCAAGTACAACAACCGAATTAACATCATCATAATTGCCGTTGCTGAAAACATTGAACAGCATGGCACCATGCGCAAGGAGAACAAAAATGCATGAAAACACATAAGAGAAGGGATTGCTCAACGTCTGTCCCTCCTTTTTCTGAATATGAGCCTGCGGTCTCCGATACCTATAACATCATTCTCACGGAGACGTTTCTGCTCAACATGGATGCCGTTGACATATACTCCTGATTTGGAACCTATGTCAGTTATTGTCCACTTTCCGTCCGCGACATTTAGTATAGCGTGGTAACGTGAGACAGACATATCATGTATTCTGATATCAGCATTTTCATGTCTTCCTATCAGTATTTCATCGCATTCAAGCGGATAACCTCTGTCGCGGTCAGCAAGTTCCATATCAGCTGATATCTTTTTCCAGCGTTTCTTTCCGGAACTCTTCTCGCGATAAGATGTGATCATCAGCACAAGCGCGCACAGATCGAGCGCCGCTGCCGATATAGCACACATTATCAGTTTTTCTGCGTCCATTGTTTTTCCTTTCTTTCCTGTTTTTTGCAAAAACCGCTGCCCGGAACGGACAGCGGCAGTGATCATACGTTGTAAATAATCTCAGAATATGTCGGGATAGGCCAGTAGCTCAGTGGCATATTCAGCTCTATCTCATCGGCAATACTGCGCATTATGTCCATTTCCGCAAGTACATAGTCATGATAGTACTCTGCCTGCTTGAGGACATCCTTGATCTCACATGCTGAAGCGACCTGCTTCTCAAGGCGCTCGATAGACTCATAGAAACGATCACAGAGATCATTAAGCTTGTCAGCTATCTTCTCTTCAGACTTGGAAGTCATGCCGATAGTCTTCTTGCATGCGATAGCAGTACAAAGCTTATCAAGGTACTCAAGTGATGCAGGAAGAAGCTGTTTTCTTGCCATTTCGATCATTGTACGTGCTTCAATACGTCTGGTCTTGGAATACTTCTCGAGATGTATTTCTGTACGTGCAGTGAGCTCTTCACGGTTGAAGATACCGAATTTACGCAGGATGCGGAGATTCTTCTCATCTGTATAGTGAGGCATGCAGTCTACAGTTGAAGGATAGTTAGGAAGTCCACGCTTCTCTGCTTCCTTGACCCACTCAGGAGAATAACCGTCGCCGTTGAATATGATACGACGATGCTTCTTGAGCACATCCTTGAGAAGCTTCTTGACTTCATCCTCAAAATTGTTGGAATCCTTGAAAGGCTCGAGGATCTCTGTAAACTGGCTGAGTTCTTCAGCCACGATAGTATTGAGAAGAGTATTCGGACAAGCGATGTTGTCTGAAGAACCGACCATACGGAACTCAAAACGGTTACCTGTGAAAGCAAAAGGTGAAGTTCTGTTTCTGTCGGTAGAATCCTTCGGGAATGAAGGAAGAGCGTTTACACCGATCTGGAAGTTCTTTGCCTTTGTCTTGTATACTCCGTCCTCCTCAATAGCCTTGAGTACAGCATCAAGCTGCTCACCAAGGAACATTGAGATGATAGCCGGAGGAGCCTCATCAGCGCCGAGACGGTGATCATTACCGGCTGAAGCAGCTGAAAGGCGCATAAGGTCAGCAAATTCGTCAACACCCTTTATGAGAGCGCAGAGGATTGTGAGGAACTGGAGATTCTCCATAGGAGTGTCTCCTGGATCAAGAAGGTTCTGGCCGTCATTTGTTGACATGGACCAGTTATTATGCTTACCTGAACCGTTTACTCCTTCAAAAGGCTTCTCGTGGAGCAGACATACAAGTCCGTGACGGAGAGCGACTTTCTCCATAACCTCCATAGCGAGCTCGTTCTGGTCAGTACCGAGGTTTGATGTTGTGAAGATAGGAGCCATTTCGTGCTGCGCGGGAGCAACTTCATTATGCTTGGTCTTGGAATAGATCCCAAGCTTCCAGAGCTCTTCGTCAAGCTCTGCCATGTATGCAGCTATTCTTGGCTTCAGGTTTGCGAAGTACTGGTCATCAAGTTCCTGCCCCTTCGGAGGCTTTGCGCCAAAGAGTGTACGTCCTGTGAGAACGAGGTCCTCACGCTGGTCATATTTATTCTTATCAATGAGGAAATATTCCTGCTCAGCACCTACAGTAGAAGTTACGCGTGTTACATTCTCGTTTCCGAACAGTTTAAGGAAACGTACAGCAACCTTGCTGAGAGCGTCCATTGAACGAAGAAGAGGAGTCTTCTTGTCCAGAGTCTCTCCGGTATATGATACGAAAACAGTCGGAATGTACAGGCTGCCTTCCTTTACGAAGCAGTATGAAGTCGGATCCCATGCTGTATACCCACGAGCGGAACTGGTCTGACGAAGGCCTCCGGACGGGAATGAAGAAGCGTCAGGCTCGCCCTTGATAAGAGCCTTTCCTGAGAACTCCATGAGAGCTGTGCCGTTAGGGCCGGGATTGATGAATGAATCATGCTTCTCGGCTGTCGAACCTGTCATAGGCTGGAACCAGTGTGTATAGTGAGTTGCACCATGCTCCAGAGCCCAATCCTTGATAGCGTTTGCAACAACATCCGCTGTCTCGGTGTCGAGAGGCTCGCCCTTCTCCATAGTTCTTCTGAGGTTCTTGTAGATGTTCTTCGGAAGCTTGTTCTTCATTACTGTTTCATTGAAGACACTGCAGCCGAATATCTCAGGGATACTGGTCATATAAATATTTCCTCCTGTTATACTCATTGATTATTTCATTATATCACAAAGAAGAAAGGAATGCAACAGAAAGACAATAAGAATATCTTACAGTATTACTTGAAAATCTCTCGTCAAAACTGTACTTTTCCGCAAAGGTGCGTCAAATCATATCATTTTTCTTCAAAAGCCGCTCATTATTTATCTATTCCGACAAAATTTCAGATAATATGAAAAATCGCTTGAAATACGCATTTCAGAGTAGTATAATTTAGAAGTTCGTGATTACCTATATAATTATATAAAGAGGTTATGGAAATGAAGAAAACAGCCGCTAAAGCAGTTAAACCTGTTAAGCCTACTGAGGAAAAGCTCAAACCGAAGCTTTTCTCCGTCATCAAGAATTACTCGTTCTCACAGTTTGTCAAGGACGTAGTTGCCGGCATTATCGTCGCGATAATCGCTCTGCCGCTGTCTATCGCGCTCGCGCTTGCTTCGGGCGTAGGCCCGCAGCAGGGTCTGTACACCGCTATCGTGGCAGGATTCATCGTCGCCTTCCTCGGCGGAAGCCGCGTACAGATAGCAGGTCCTACCGCTGCATTCGCAACTATTGTCGCTGGCATAGTAGCTACTGAAGGAATGGATGGTCTTATTATCTCGACCATCATAGCCGGTATAATACTTGTTATTATGGGATTCTGCCGTTTCGGCGTGCTCCTCAAATATATCCCGGGCACGATAACAAGCGGCTTCACCTTTGGTATCGCTGTCACTATCGTTGTCGGTCAGATAAAGGACTTCCTCGGACTCACATTCGACCTCGGCAAGGTAGAGAAGCTTTTCGGCTTCACGTTCAAGCTCGATGAAGCTCCAATTGAGACAGTGGACAAGATAAAGGCAATATTCCTGAACATCGGCTCGCTCAACTGGCAGGCTCTTGTTATCGGTCTCATCTCGCTCGCTATACTTATCCTGTGGCCGAAGAAGCTCGAGAAGATACCTGCTTCACTTGTCGCCGTCATCGTGTGCTCACTCATTGTGAAGTTCTCCGGTATGCACGTCAACACTATCGGCTCGATGAACTACGACCTCTCCGCATCACTTCCGAAGCTTACTCTCCCTGAGGTCACATTCGGCAGGATCAAGGCTCTGCTCCCGAATGCGTTCACTATCGCTGTGCTCGCGGCTGTTGAGTCGCTTCTCTCCTGCGTTGTTTCAGACGGTATGATAGGTTCAAAGCACCGTTCAAACATGGAGCTTATCGCACAGGGATGTGCAAATATCGGTTCCGCACTGTTCGGAGGTATCCCGGCTACAGGCGCTATCGCACGTACTGCAGCAAACGTAAAAAACGGCGGACGTACACCGGTTTCCGGTATGGTTCACTCAATAGTTCTTCTTGTAATTCTTGTACTTCTCATTCCACTTGCCTCACTTATCCCTATGCCGACTATCGCCGCTATCCTCTTCATTGTAGCGTACAATATGTGCGGCTGGAGAAATATCCGCAATACAGTTAAGACAGCTCCAAAGAGCGACGTTGCTGTCCTCTTCGTGACACTTATACTCACTGTTGTGTTCGACCTCGTTGTCGCTATCGGTATCGGACTTGTTCTCGCAGCTCTGCTCTTCATGAAGCGTATGGCTGATGTAACAGAAGCTCATGCATGGATTGACATCGACGATGAGGAGACTGACCCGGATAACATCCTTCTTAAGAAGATCCCTGACAACACTCGTGTTTACGAGATCAACGGTCCTATGTTCTTCGCTGCCGCTGACAAATACAAATATATGCTTGACGACAAGAATATAGACGTCCTCTGTATACGTATGCGTAATGTTCCGGCTGTTGACGCGACCGGCGTTGAAGCGCTCTACCGCATTGTAAAGCGCTGTGAACGCCACAATGTTAAGGTTGTTTTCTCACACGTAAATGAACAGCCTATGAAGGCTATGCAGAAAGCAGGACTTGTAAAGCTTGTCGGCAAGAAAAACTTCTGTTCACACATTGACACAGCACTCCTGCGTGCTGAAGAAATCGAGCGCGATCTGCGCCACGCATAATCATGGTAACGCCCGCTGTTTTTTTGATGAAATAGTGGGCGTTTTTGTTCCTTATGATTCTTAAGGAAACAAAGACTCAAAATCGGTTGACTTGTTGCAATTCTGAAAAAAATAAGGTATAATATAGCAGTGGGGGTGAGAACGTGAAAGACCTTACTTTCTTGAAATGGAGCTACAACAGTTCTTCTTCTGGTGGAAACTTCCTGAAATCCGAATACGGTACAGGAAGCCAAAAGATATTCTATAAACTATCAGATTTTAAACATGGACGTTTTACCGGATGTGAAACAGCAATAGAAGTCATAGTAAGCCGTTTGGGCACTTATCTTAGATTTCCAGTATTAAAATATATGGGTGACCTCTCCACCATTGATATTGAAGGAAATAGATATGTTACTTTTGTAGCAAGAAGTCATAACTACGTCAAAAGCGGATATACCACAATTCCTCTTGTCACCGACTATCTCACCAACAGGCTTTCTAACACTGAAAGTCCACTCCAGTACTGCCGAAGAATAGGGTTGCAGGAGTATCTGGACTATATTTTCATCTTTGACTATCTCATAATGAATGTTGACAGACACGGACATAACATCGAACTTCTCTATGATAATAACAACAACTTCATTCCCTCCCCTATTTTTGACAACGGATGCGCTCTGACTCATGAATACGGAAACAATATGACTCTGATCCAAAACTGGGACTACAAGAGTGATATCACAGTCAATAATTTCGTTGGCAGTATACAACTTGAAAAAAATCTGAAAAATGTAAGCAAACAATATAAGCTTCCACGCCTCAATGACGAAGCGTACAGAAAGATGTTTTACGGTCTCAGTGATGTATTATCAAAGGAACATCAGCAAATAATCAGAACCGCACTTGAATACAGGTATGAAAAACTGCTGAACGGAGGTATCATACTGTGAGAGAATATACAATCAAGAGTACCCGAAAAGGCAGAGATTACATCTGGGGAACTCTATATTACAGTGATAAGACATCGAAATTCAGGATTAAATTCCGTTGCTCATACGATGAAATGAAAAAGGATAATCCGCCTGCCATGATACATAGATTCATGACAAACGGAAGAACTGAGCTTGACTCATATCTGTCATCCCTCTGGGTAAATGACAGAATCATTCCAAAGGAAAGACAGAACATCGCGGAAATCCTTCGTGAAAACAAACTTAACACTTATCGTGAGATCGATATGCTTGAACTCTGCATGGGCAGATGTACTCTTGATGATATCTATCTGACAAGAGAAAAATAAGACAAATCATTTTGATTGAAACAGCAGCTCTGTACGGAATCTTCCGCTTTTTCAGAGCTGCTGTTGTATTTCAATGATAATTCACTTGATGCTTCAAATCCAAAAGGATCATTCAAAAAAGATAAACAAACAAAATATAATAATGCACATCTTTTTTTGTCTCATGTATTGCTTAAAATCAATCAATATGATATAATTAATAATAATTATTTAAGCGAGGTATGCATATGAACAGGATTCTTGACTGGGAACACTATCTTAGAACAGCTGCAGACGTTGCCGCAGAAGGTATCGTTATGCTCCGCAATGAAAACGAAGCTCTGCCACTGAAGAAGGAAGAAACTGTGTCAGTGTTCGGACGCATACAGCTTCACTACTATAAGAGCGGAACAGGTTCCGGCGGTATGGTTAACGTATCTAAAGTTACCGGTATAACCGACGGACTTATTGAAGCAGGAGTCAGTGTTAATGAAGAACTCCTTGATATCTGCCGTAAATGGGATGAAGCAAATCCTTTTGAATACGGAAACGGATGGGGCGGAGAACCCTGGTCACAGGAAGAAATGCCTCTTGATGAAGAAACCGTTAAAAATGCTGCAGCAAAGGGCGATACAGCTATAGTCATAATTGGCCGAACAGCCGGAGAAGAGATGGAGTCCCGTGTCGAAGCCGGCTCGTTCCTGCTGACTGACAAAGAAAAAGATATGCTCACTAAAGTCCGCGCTGGCTTCAAGAAAGTTGTAGTACTGCTTAATGTTGGCGGACTTATTGACCTTGAATTCATTGAAAGCACGTCTCCCGATGCCCTTCTTTATGTTTGGCAGGGCGGTATGACCGGAGGAACAGGAACAGCTGATGTTCTTACAGGAAAGATCAGTCCCTGCGGAAAACTCCCTGACACTATAGCATACAGCGTTGAGGATTATCCGTCTCATAAATACTTCGGAGACCGTAACAGAAACTTCTATGTTGAAGACATTTATGTCGGATACAGATATTTCGATACATTCGCACCGGAGAAGATACGTTATCCCTTCGGATTCGGACTGTCATACACAACTTTTGATATTTCAGTACAGACATGTGATGTTACCGGCCTGACAGCTAGCATTTATGTTAAGGTGCGCAATACCGGAAAATTCTGCGGTAAAGAGGTTATAATGATGTACCTCAGCCGTCCGCAGGGAGTTCTCGGACAGCCTGCAAAGATTCTCTGTGCATTTGAAAAAACAAGGAATCTTGCTCCAAATGAGGAACAGACACTCATTCTTACAGCTGATCTTCGTGATAACGCTTCATATGATGACAGCGGCGCTACCGGTAACAAGAGCTGTTATGTCCTTGAAAAAGGCAGATACAGCTTCTTCATCGGCGGATGCGACACCAAGGATTCTGCAAATATCGAGCTTCGTGAAACAGCAGTAGTACAAAGCTGTGAACAGGCTCTCGCACCGGTAGATGAATTTGAAAGATTCCGCCCGCTTCCCGATGGGGATGGTTTCAAGTTAAGCTTTGAAAAGGTACCGCTAAGCGAAGTCGATGAAAAAGGAAGAAGACTTTCAGCTCTCCCAAAGGAACTTCCACATACCGGAGATGTCGGGATACGTCTTGCTGACGTATATACCGGAAAGAACACGATGGAAGAATTCATTGAACAGCTGAGTGACTACGAGCTTTCCTGCATAATCCGCGGTGAAGGAATGGGAAGTCCGCGAGTTACTGCCGGAACCGCTTCCGCATTCGGAGGTGTCACAGACAGACTCAACGAACTCGGAATACCGGCAGCATGCTGTTCTGACGGTCCTTCAGGAATGAGACTTGACTGCGGCACAAAAGCATTCAGTCTTCCAAACGGAACAATGATCGCTTCCACATTCAACAAGGAACTTGCAACAGAACTCTTCCGCTGTGTGGGCCTTGAAATGGTCGTAAACAAGGTAGACTGTCTCCTTGGTCCCGGTATGAACATACATCGTCACCCGCTGAACGGCCGTAACTTCGAATACTTCTCAGAAGATCCGTACCTTACCGGAATGATGGCTTCAGCAGAACTCCGTGGCCTTCACGACTCTGGTGTTGAAGGCACTATTAAGCATTTCTGTGCCAACAATCAGGAAACCAATCGTCACTTCCTCGACTCCATTGTTTCAGAACGTGCTCTCCGCGAAATATATCTGCGAGGATTCGAAATAGCTGTCAAGCAGGGCGAAGGAAAGTCTGTAATGACGACATACGGCAGAGTAAACGGATTATGGACAGCAGGGAACTACGATCTTAACACAACAATTCTCCGTAAGGAATGGGGCTTCACTGGCTTTACAATGACTGACTGGTGGGCAAATATCAACCGCCGCGGAAGCGAACCTAACCACACCGATTTTGCAGCTATGGCTAAAGCACAGAACGATGTATACATGGTATGCCCAGACGGTGATGAGAATGATGACAACACATTTGAAAGCCTTGCAGACAATGATCTTACACGCGCAGAGCTCCAGCGTAACGCTTCAAATATCTGCCGATTCATTCTATCAACTAACGCTTTCAGGCGCTCTATAGGTCACGCTGATACAGTAACGATCGAAGGACGTCCCGCAGAGGATATCCCTTCTGATGAACCGGTAGTATTCTATGAGCTCAAGGACGGGCTAAAGATAGATCTCTCAGATGTCAAGACACTAAAGGATACAAATTACAGCTTTGCTCTTACAGTTAATGATCCCGGATGGTATCAGGTATCTATAACTGCGTCTTCAGACCAGAGCGAGCTTGCGCAGATACCACTTACTGTCTTCGCAATGGGCACCGCAAGCGGAACTATGACATGGAACGGAACAGGCGGCGCACTTGTTACACACAGCGCTAGGATCCCGATGTTCTCCAAATTCACAACTATGCGCCTTTACTTTGCTCAGAACGGTCTGGACCTTATAAGTATGGAGTTAGTAAAGGAAGAAGACCTGAAAAGCATAACATCCATCAGTGCGAAGGAGGACTGACCTTGAATATTCAGATATTCGGAGCAAAGAAATGCTTCGACACAAAAAAAGCAGAAAGATGGTTCAAAGAACGCGGCATCAAGTTCCAGCTCATTGACATGAAGGAAAAAGGAATGAGCCGCGGAGAGTTTGATAATGTAAAGCGTGCTGTCGGCGGCATCGACCAGATGATAAACGAATCGGCAAAGGATAAGGATACCCTCACTCTGATGAAATACCTCTCTGACAGTGACCGGGAAGAAAAGCTGTTTGAGAATCAGCAGCTTATAAAAACGCCTGTGGTACGCAACGGAAAAAGCGCTACGATAGGATATTGTCCGGAAATCTGGAGTGAGTGGGATTAATTGATGTGACAGAAGTGTAATTTGACACTATAAGTATTATATTTAGAAAGGAGGAAAGCGTAAATGACACCTATATTAATTCTGATCTATTTAGGTGAATGTTATTTCATAGGTCGTGTTATAGGCATTGGCTGGGCAGCTAATTATTGATAGTCACATAAGCAGCGGATAAGTTCTTTGATTTGCATCGAATGATCCACTGACGTAAAACATCAATAACAGGCATTTTAGTTTTTTAGGAATATCAGAAAGTGAACTTAACAGGCAGGAAGAAAAAGCAACATATTTTTCTTCCTGCCTGTTGCATTTTTAGTTATTATATGTTATAATTTACCTGTGTTAGTACTAAACTGACATAATTATGCTTATAATGCGGCAAAATGTAATATTTGCTGATATTTTGAAGGGCATGACCCGAAAGGAGCTATTATCATGGGACTTAAACAAATCATCAAAAACGCTGCAACCGCTGCAATGAACACCGGACTTGGTCAGGCGGCAATGACCGCAGGAAGCAATATACTTGCTGATCAGTGGAAAGAATTTTTCTACTGTGACTCACTTTCCGATGACATATTCATGATCAAAGGTCAGAAGCAGGTTAAAAAAGGCGTCAATAACAAAGGCAATGACAACATTATTACCAACGGAAGCGTAGTTGTTGTTAATGAAGGTCAGTGTATGATCATCGTTGATCAGGGCCAGGTTGTTGAAATTTGTGCTGTTGCCGGTGAATTTGTATATGATACTTCATCTGAACCATCAGTTTTCTCAGGAGATTTCCTCGGAAGCCTTAAGGAAACAGTCGGAGTTCTCGGAAGACGTATTACTTTCGGTGGAGAAACAGGTCATGACCAGCGTGTTTACTACATAAACATTAAGGAAATGAAGGCAAAGAAATTCGGTACTCCACGCCCTGTTCCATTCAATGTAGATTATCCTAGACTCAACATGAGCTTTACTGTCGACCTCCGCTGCTTCGGTCTTTTCTCGCTGAAAGTATCAAATCCTTTGACACTTTACAAGCTCGCAGGAAACGTACCAAATACCTACACATTCTCTCAGCTCGAGGAGCAGCTCAAAGGCGAAATATATGCAAAACTCCAGCCTGCATTTGCTAAGCTGAGCCAGAACATCCAGTATGACAAGCTCCCAGGAGAGACTGAAGCTATCACTGAAGCTATGAAGTCCCTGCTCAACCCATTCTGGCTTGAGAACCGTGGTCTTGAACTTGTAACTCTCGCTATCGAGTCTGTAAGCATCCCAGATGATCAGAAGAAGCGTATTGAGAAGTTCGAGGATCGTATGTGGGATACAGACCCAACACACGCTGCATCAACAATGGTACAGGCTCAGGCTCAGGCTATGCAGGACGCTGCAAACAATGCAAACGGCGCAGCAATGGGCTTCTACGGCCTCAATATGGCACAGATGGTTGGTCAGCAGAACGGTGTTCCTTCTACTCAGAACCTCTTCGCTATGGGCGCTCAGAACAAAGCAGAAGCAGAAGCAGCCAGAGTAGCAGCAGCTGCTGCAGGCATGGTAGGTGCAGCTATGGGTGGCGCTACATGGAACTGCGCTTGCGGTAAAACAGGCAACACAGGCAAATTCTGTGCAGAGTGCGGTAAGCCAATGCCAGCTCCCGCTCCAGCATCCGATACATGGGCTTGCTCATGCGGTCATACAGGCAATACAGGCAAATTCTGCGCTGAATGTGGAAAACCAAAGCCAGCAGACTCTGAAGGATGGACATGCGAGTGCGGCACTCTCAACAAGGGCAAATTCTGCTCAGAGTGCGGCAAGACAAAGCCATCAGGTGCTCCTAAGTACAAGTGCGACAAGTGCGGATGGGAGCCCGCTGATCCGTTCAACCCGCCTAAGTTCTGCGGCGAGTGCGGAGATCCATTCAACGACGACGATATAGTTAAGTAATCACACCCATCAGGAGGTAACCGCATGGCGGACGCAAACGAATACAAATGTCCGTGCTGTGGCGCGAAACTCGAGTTCAACAGTACGGCTCAGAAAATGAAATGCCCGTACTGTGACTCGGAGTTTGACGTCGAAACGGTACAGGATTATAATGAACAGCTACAAGAATCCACTGGCGATGACATGACCTGGGAAACCACAGGCGGCAGTGAATGGGAAGAAGGAGAAGCCAGCAATATCCGCATTTACTCCTGCAAATCCTGCGGCGGCCAGATTATGGCTGAGGAAACCACAGGTGCTTCCTTCTGTCCCTACTGTAATAACCCTGTCATAATGGCAGGCACTTTCTCGGGTGACCTTCGTCCTGATCTCATTATCCCCTTCAAGCTCAACAAGGAAGCTGCAAAAGCAGCCTATGAAAAGTTTGTTACAGGTAAATCACTTCTTCCGAAGGTATTTAAAGATCAGAACCACATAGATGAGATCAAGGGACTTTACGTTCCTGTATGGCTCTTCGGAGCAGAAGCTGATGCCAGCATGTGCTTCAGAGCTGAAAGCAAAAAGACTTGGTCTGATGCTAACTACTACTATACAGAAACTTCATATTATCAGGCTGTCAGAAAAGGAAAGATCGCATTTGCACATGTTCCTGTTGATGGCTCTGAAAAGATGCCGGATGACCTTATGGAATCAATTGAACCATTTGATTTCAGTCAGGCAGTCGACTTCAAGACCGCATATCTTTCAGGTTATCTTGCTGATAAGTATGATGTTTCCTCTACAGACAGCATAAACCGGGCAAATGCACGTATAAAGAGGAGTACTGAAGCCGCTTTTCAGGCAACTGTAAGAGGATATGATACTGTTCGTATTGAAAGCTCAGCAGTTAAACTCAAAGACGCAAAATCTCAGTATGCTCTTTATCCCGTATGGATACTGAACACAACATGGAACAACACAAAGTACACTTTTGCAATGAACGGACAGACAGGAAAAATAGTTGGTAACCTTCCCGCTGATAAGGGTAAGGCTGCAGCAATGTTCCTTGGTATTTCCGGCGGTGTAGGTACTGTATTATCGATACTGTGGCTGCTCCTTCACTTTTTACTAGGAGGTTGATGAAATGGGCGGAATATTTATTTGCTTCCTTATCGGCCTCATAATTGCATGCGCTGTTGTTCTTCCAAAGCTGTCAGCTCTTAAGACCGTACATAAACAGACTGGTGCTTCAGATTATACTGTTAAGGACAGTATGAAGTTCAGTGAGAACCGCGACATTTTCCTCAATACAAAAGTTGAGAAGAGGCCTCGCAATACTCAGACTACAGCTCAGCGAAAATAATAATTTTATAAAAATGAGGTTGCCATGTGACAACCTCATTTTTTTGTTCATCTATCTGTTCTTTCTTTGCTGGTCATGTTCATCTCGTTTCATTGAACCGCTTAACTTCCTCATCGATCACTCCAGTCCAAGAATCACGAAGTGTAGCCCATGAATCTACAGCATCATTCCCCTCAAGAAGCGCCTGTGTCAGATTGTTCATTACGCCGCGTGTCTCATAAGTGTACTCTCCGTCATTATTCATGATATCTCCCATACCATATGCAAAATCAAACATTGGTGTAACTTCTTTCGGATCCAGGAATGATCTGAGAGCATCATACTGCTCTTCAGTAATAAACGACTTAACTTTGCCGGAAGCTGTCTTTTCTTCAACAAGTGCTTTCTGCTTGGCAACCTTCTTGTATTCCTCCTGTGTTGCAGCTAAGCGTTCACACTTGATGTATGTTGCAACAGCATCTCCCTTAGTTGAGTTCTTAACAAGCATTTTAGCCGCATAGTTGCAGCAGAGATAATTCTTTTTCGCATCCGGCGATTTCGGGAATGGAACAACCATAAGGTCAGAATCCGGATTTTTCGCGTTTGAAGTACCAAGAGCCCAGTCGCCCATAGCAAAGAATAGGGTTGAATGATTATCTGGGAAATATCCGATCCAGTCAGGCTGATATAAGTGTTTAGAAGCAATCTCCTGCATAAGGAGTTCCGCTTTTTCAATCTCCGGATCGTCTATATTGTTTTCAAACTTCTTGCCGTCATAATTGATTACAGTGTGTCCAGTTGACTGGATTATTGCCTGTCCGAACCAGCCGTTTATGCCGTAACGCTGCGTACCGTCAGGAGCACCGGATACGAATGACTCCATCATATCCATGAACACATCCCAGTCCCACTTTCCGTCAAGATAAAGCTCATAAGGATCATCAAGTCCCTGCTCTTCCATAAGCTTCCGGCTGTATGTGATGACAAGAGGATCTGATACAGTAAAGGGAACAACATAGTGATTACCGTTGTATTCGAACATATCAATTACTTCAGTCATATCATCCCAAAGACCATCTTCGTTCATTCCCATTACATTATAATACGGATCAAGCGGCTGATACTGGTCCTTGACTACACCGTTCGGAACAGCATCCCATTCATACGGGAACATATCCACCTCGTCACCTGAGAGGATCAGCGTAGCAAGCTTGGAGAACTTTTCATTGGAATCAGCCTTAACAAATTTTACCTTAGCGCCATACACATCCTCAAACAGTGAAAGTGCAACAGATCTGTCGTTGTTATTAGTGGGATTGAGATCATAATCAGCCAGCCAGACGATTGTCTGTCCTTCGATATCCACACTGTTCTGGCCCTTGACTTCTTTCTCATCAACAGAAACAGTATATTCGTCTTCCTCCTTATAGTGGCTGTTATTTTCTGAAGTCTCCTTGCTCTGACATGATGTTGAAGATGCAGCGATCATTGAAAATGCAAAAAGGCCTACCAGTACTCTATTGAGCTTGTTCATGTTCTAAAACTCCTTTCACGGCTTTTTTCCGAGGTAACTATTAGAGGGAGATAGCACCTTACCTGTTACCCCAATTATACTATATAGGCGTGAAAAAAGTCAAGATATTTCTAAAAGTGAGCAATATAATGTAAATTAGTGTAAAAAGCTGATCATACTGCAAAAAAGAAGCTGTCATCTTCAGGAAATCAATCCTGAAGTGACAGCCTTGTTTCTATTATGCAGCGATTGTCTTGATACCAAAATACAGTAATACTATAACTCCAAGTACTATTCTGTACCAGCCGAATACCTTGAAATCGTGCTTCTTTATATAGTCCATAAGGAACTTGATAACGAAGATAGATACAACAAATGCAACTATCATACCAATTAGAAGAACGCCTAACTGAGAAGCTGTGAATCCGCCTTCATCCTTGAGGACGTATTTAACAATCTTCAGAAGACTAGCACCGAACATTACTGGTACCGCAAGGTAGAATGTAAACTCTGCAGCAACTGTACGTGAGATACCAATGAGAAGTGCTCCGACGATCGTAGCACCGGAACGGGATGTTCCAGGAAAAAGAGCGGCTATGAGCTGGAAGCCGCCGATTATAAGAGCTGCCTGATATGTAAGTTCTGAGATTGAATTAACCTTTGGTTTACGGTCTTTGTTCCAGTTCTCAACAATGATGAACGCAATACCGAATGTGATGAGCGCTATCGCTACTACCCATGGATTGTAGAAGTGATCATCGATCCAGTCATCAGCAAGAACTCCGACTATCGCCGCCGGGATACATGCGATAATTACCTTGAACCACATTACAAAGATGTCAGTCTTTACGTAAGATCCGAAACCTTCCTTCTTCCATGGATGAGGATTGTTTTCCTTACCGAACGGAAAGAGTTTTTTCCAGAAGATGACCACGACAGCCAGTATAGCTCCTAGCTGTATAACGACATCAAACATCTTGATAAACGCTTCATTTGTTGCCTCATTGTCACTTACCTTGAGCTTCAGGAACTCATCAACGAGTATGAGATGTCCCGTACTGCTGACAGGAAGCCACTCTGTAATACCCTCAACGATGCCGAGAATAACTGATTTCAAGAATTCAAATATCATGTTGTTGTCCTTTCTTATCTGATATTATGCAATACTTAATGATTATATCACAGAGAAAGGAAAAATGCAACCACTAAAGAAAAAAATCACATGTCTCCTCCACGAACAAGTCTGAATTTCCTTTTTGATACAGAAATAACACCCTCCTGCTTGAGACGCGCTATCTCACGCTGAAGTGAACTACGGTTCACACACAGATAATCAGAAAGAGCGGTAGTCGAAAAAGGTATCTGTGGAGTATCGCCTTTCGGTGTATTATCTTCAGTGATCTGGAGAAAGCTTATAAGCTTGTCTTCTATTGAACGCTGGCTAAGTACCTCAATTCTTTCACTGAGAGAAATAGTCTTTTCTGACATCAGCATCAGGAGATTCTCTACTACCATTGAGTGGCACCGACATGCGTTCTCACAGCGCTTAAGTATCTCTTCCCTTCTGAAGAACATTACTTCACAGTCAGTATCAGCAATAATTTCAACAGAACTGCGGTGTGTGCCGGCAAATGTAAAGAATTCTCCGAATATCCCCTGCTCTCCCAGTGTTTCCACAATAGTCCTTACACCATTTATATCATAACGTACCATGGCAGCTTTTCCACTCAGCATTATGCCAACTTTATCAGTACTCCTTGAAAAATCAGCAATTTTGCTTCCTGCGCGGTATTTTTTTACTTCTGTATTGAAACAGCTCATCATGCGCTTGCAGTCAGATTCATCAACGCCCTTAAATAAAATGTTTTGCTCGGGTAACATAAAATTTTCTCCTTTGTTGCAAATGCAACAGATTTTTTGTTTTTATTATGATACAATATATTCAGACAAAAGTCAATAAGATTTTTGGCAATTATTAACATTGGAGGCGTTTTACAATGAAGGTAAATGTAATTGGTGAACAGCTCTCCCAGCAGGAGATCGACGCGTATATCGACTACGGCAAGAAGAAATACCGCGGCAGAGAGATCACCGAAATGACTGTGACTACTGACGGAGACTATGTTGACCTGAAGTATGGTTTCGCTGATATTCCATTTGACAGGATCAGACGTATCACCGGCTACCTTGTAGGCACGCTTGACCGCTTCAACGACGGCAAACGTTCAGAAGAGCGTGACCGTGTAAAGCACACAGTTTCCTGAATCAAAGCCTGGGGACGCACTGCGTCCTTTAGGGCTTTATATAATTAATTCCACGGAGGTATAAAATTATGGCTAAGTATGTTTGTCCCGTATGCGGATACGTTCATGAAGGAGACGCACCACCCGAAAAATGTCCACAGTGCGGTATCCCGGGTTCAAAGTTCAAGGTGATGGATGAAAGTGAAAAGCTCGTTTTTGCTTGCGAGCATGTTCTGGGCGTAGCTAAGGACGTTACTGATCCTGAGATTCTCGAAGGACTCCGCTCAAACTTCACAGGTGAATGCACAGAAGTAGGAATGTACCTTGCAATGGCTAGAGTTGCGTACAGAGAAGGATATCCTGAGATCGGCGCATACTGGGAGAAGGCAGCTTACGAGGAAGCTGAACA
This sequence comes from Ruminococcus sp., assembly GCA_017960805.1. Taxonomy (GTDB): domain Bacteria; phylum Bacillota; class Clostridia; order Oscillospirales; family Ruminococcaceae; genus Ruminococcus. Next base: position 5,328 of record JAGCYM010000007.1, on the reverse strand, counting down.
TGCTGCTAAGTTTGCAGAACTCCTCGGAGAGGTTCTTTCTGACTCAACAAAGGTTAACCTTGAGAAGAGAGTTGCTGCTGAGCACGGCGCTACAGAAGGAAAGCTCAAGCTCGCAAAGAAAGCTAAGGAGCTCAATCTTGATGCTATACATGACACAGTTCACGAAATGGCTCGTGATGAAGCTCGTCACGGCAAGGCTTTCGAGGGACTTCTCAACAGATATTTCAAGTAATATAATCCATAGAAAGATCGCATTGCACTGCTTTGCGATCTTTTTTTGCTATTTTCAGGGAAAAACAGCAAACATCTCCAAACCACGCAGATACGTTGTTTTCCGCCTTGCCAACATGGAAATAGCTCAATTTTTCGCACTTTTTTCGAAAAAAAGCTTTACAATTGCCGAAAAATGAGTTATACTGTATCTGACAGGAAAATAACACACTCTGTCAAAAAGATATGGAGATGAAAAAATGAAGGTAACAAAAAGCAAGATCTTTGCTGCCGCAGTAGCTCTGTTATTTGCATTCAGTGCGGTATCTTGCGGCAAGGAAGTACCAAAGACTAATCAGGATTCAACCAGCTTCAATATTTCAGGCGGTACAGTTGAAAATACTGAGCCAACAACTACATCAGCAGATGTGGAAGAACCCGAAATGACAACCGAGACTGCAACTGCTTTTGTCGTAGGTAAAAAACTCAGCGGTGTAACACTCAGCTATGAAGAGGCTGAAGTTTACATTGGCCAGACTCTTACCTACCCTGTTGTATATGACACAATCGAGGAAGTATGGTCAAGTTCAGATGAGAAAATCGCAACTGTTGACAGTGTCGGCAATATCACCGGTAAAGCCGAGGGAAAATGCATTATTAGTGTTGTAGACAAGAACGACGACACAAAGGGCGCTGAAGTTAAGGTTACAGTCAAGAAAGGAACCGGTATAGAGACCACTAATGGTTTGACCTATGTCGGAGGCATTCTGATAGCAAACAAGTCCTATTCTCTTCCTGAATCATATAACCCAGGCGGACTTACTTCTGAAACCTACTCAGCATTCCAGGAACTTGTTGAAGGCGCTGCTAAGGACGGAATCAGCATTTACCTCTCATCCGGCTTCCGCTCATATGAGCTGCAGTCACAAATTTACAACAACTATGTAAATGCTTACGGTCAGGCAACAGCTGATACATTCTCTGCTCGTCCCGGTTACTCTGAGCACCAGACAGGCATGGCAATAGATGTAAATATCATAGATGACAGCTTTACTGGCACTCCTGAGGCAATCTGGCTCGAAGCTCACTGCAACGAGTATGGCTTTATTCTCCGCTATCCTTATGGAAAGCAGGATATAACAGGGTATAAATACGAGCCATGGCACATCAGATACATAGGAAAAGATAACGCAAAGGCATTCAGAGAAGAAGCAGACAGACGAGATGATGTCAACCTTACTCTTGAAGAATACCTTGACATTGATTCACATTACAATTAATTATTTTTCAACAATAATATCAAAAAAAGCAAGCGGCATTTTAAATTTGCCGCTTGCTTTTTTTGGAGAAAAATTGTTAATGACTTATTAGTGTTTCCCCACTGAATCCCATTTCTGAATGGTTAGAGCATCATTAGCTGTAATGCCTTCGACTCCGTCCACATCCGCATTCTGTTTACGCTGCTTTGTTAATGGGTACTTGTCTTTATTTCCTAAAAACTGCAGAATCGTGACTGAATCTGCAACTGATATTTTATAATCTCCATTTGCATCTCCGGTAATTTCTGACTCCGAATCATCCACGATTGCCGTAGTCTTAGTAGACACCACTAGAGAAGTTTCTGATTCCTCAGTGTTTATACTCGGTGGAACCGTAGTTCCTATATAATGTCCTTCTTCATAGCAATCTCTGCATATCGATCTTAAAGGACCGCTTACTCTTTCTGAAAACGGAACACTTCTTCCGCAGTCAGGACAGTAAAACATCTCTACTTCTGGAACCGCAGTAGTTATAGTACTTGTTAAGACAGTGGTCGATGTCGCATAAGTACTTGGAGACGGGACTGTTGTACCTATATAATGTCCCTCTTCATAACAATCCCTGCATATTGATCTTAAGGGACCACTAACTCTTTCTGACAAAGGTACCTTTCTTCCACAATCAGGGCAAATGAATGTTGTGGCTTCTGTTATCCGGACAGGTATTCTTTTAGTAATCGATTCATCACCTGTTTTTAAACAACAAGTCAAGAAATGGGTGCCATAATAAGAATTATCTGCTTTTATAGTTATAGAACCTTTTCTTTCGGAACAAGTGTTATTCAGAATATTTCCACTAAGTGCAAATCCGAACTCTGCCTCATCTGCACCGATAAGCTTATACTCAAAAGTTTTTTCTTCTCCGTATTCAATGCAGAGATCATAATCACTAAAACAGATATCAATATTATCCTCATCGGATGAATCATAAATTGTCTCGTAGCAATTATATTTTTCTGCAAAAGGATACAAGCATGTAATATTGGTTAAAAACCTAAAATCTTCATTCTGTTTCAGTCTTTCTATCTCATCAAAATCTTCCGCAATATCCTTGGGCTCATATTTATCATATCTCATGCCAACTGGATAATCTTCAAGATACTCATTTTGTAGTGGAACGAGATCCAATGAATAATTATCCAGGATATACTCAGTGGTAACGTGAGAATCAAATAAGAACCAATATCCGGAACAGGAATTAGCCTTATCCTCCATGAATGTATATTTCATTTCAATACTAGATACTTTTCCGCTGTATTCAAGTGTATTCAGAAGTTCATTATAAGACTTAATGATTCCATTCTTGCCTGACACCATATTAATGGCAAATTCATTTTCTCTGACTTCTTTTATATCTGCATTTATCTCTTTTGAAGCAAGTTCAGAATTCAGATCATTAATATCAAAACTGTCAGTTGTCATAAATACAGTCTCACTGCAGTTTCCTAAATATTTATGGAGAGTACCATCAGAACTGAGAGAAAATATATAATTTATATCACAGCCGGGATAGAATCTTTCCAGAGTGTTAGTAAATGTTACATGTTTTCCAGCTGTCTGTGTTATATACTCCTCAAGCTCAATAGGTTCATTTACCGCTTCTTTCTCATCAGCTCTAACAAAAGATGATGGATATGGAAGAAATGCTGATGTAAGTGCGCCCGCAGTAAAGAAAGCCAATAATCTGCTAACATATTTTTTCATAGCAATGCCTCCTTTTTGAGGAATCTCATTTCTGCACGATTCCATTCAGACTATTCCATAATATACAGCCAATAATGCCTTGAACCCTGATATTTCAAAGCTACCATATCTGAAGAATAGCGGCTCGTAAGCGTAAATACCTGAGCTGTTATACTGTCTGGCAGAAGATCAGAGTACAGATGAGGCACCAGTGATAATTCATCTGCTTCCTGTAATATATATTTATCCGATACAAAAGTATATGTAAATACTAGTGAATCACCCTGATAGTAGGGTATCTCACTGAAATTCTCCCCCAGCATCATTTCGTAGTCTGAAGTAAAAGGAACAGGGAAAACCGGTCTATAAGGTGCTGTGGTTGTTACATATGTTTCGATAGCTTCAGTATTGTATGACACCGTTGTTGTCTTGTACGGTACTGTGGTTACAGGAATAATAACCGCTGTAGTCTTATAGGGTATCGTTGTAACCGGATAATCTGATTGGGTTGTACTATGGTTTATGGTTGTAGTCGTGGAAACCTGTGCATTAGTAGTTGTTTTCGGCTCCGTTGTCTGTAGAGCCTCGGTAGAATTAGTGCTCTGAGCAGCGGCAGACATAGTAGTCTGTGTTGTTGTCTGCAGCGCTGATATCGAGATAGTAGTATAGCTTGTCTGTGAAGGAGTTAATGATACAGTAGTGACTAAGGAAGCAGTTCCGGAACTGACAGAAGTAGTCTCAGTCAGAACAGAATCAGTGGATAGAGCAGTTGTTACTGTAGTACTTAAAGATGTCTGAACATAATCATGCACTTCAGTAGTAACTGCGGTAGTAGTCTCCGAAATAATGCCTGAATGATCAGCATCTGGCCGCTTGGGTGCCTTAAGTGTATTGGCCCATACACCAATAAACAGAACAGCAGCGGTACCAAAGGCAAAAGCTCCGGAACGCATAAGAACTGCTTTACGTCGTTTACGATCAGCAATGATCTTATCACCTCGTTCCATTATACTTCTTGCTCTTTTTTCATATCTATCCATCTTGCTCCCCCCTTTCCAGTTCTTCCTTCAAAGCGTTCTTGGCACGGAAAATCAGATTATATACCTGTTTCTTTGATTTCCCCATGATCTTCGCAGCTTCTTCATTTGACATATCCTCAAAATATATCAGATAAAGCACCTGTGAATAATCACTGTTTAATGCCTTGATCGCACGGTGTAACCTGATGTTTTCTTCTCCCTGTATGTATTCCTTTTCAATATCCGTATCATCTGAAAAATAGAAGAAATCGTCCAGAGGAACATTTCTGTGACGTTTATTCTTCTTCAGATAGTTTATCGCGATATTCTTTCCAATTGTAAAAAGCCATGTCTTGAACGCATACCCGCTTTTATACTTTGGTTTGTCAGTATAAAGCTTCAGAAATGTTTCATCTGCGGCTTCTTCAGAAATATAGATATCATCGACAACAGCATTAAGGAACAATACCAACTTGTCATTGTATTCACGAACAAGCTCAACGAAGGCATCGTTATCACCATTCAGGAAACGGAGGTAGCTACTTGCACCGTTATCCATATAGATCTCCTTATCTAGAATCGTTTGATCTTTCAATACTTATACAACAACCATGAGGTGTTTTTCTCACTGCGAAAATATATTTTTAATATTTAATCATTTTTTTCTTCGACACGCCTTATACATCAGAAAAAGTATAGGCATTTTTTGAACAGCTTTGGCCTGTTTCTTATCAAAGTCCATCGTAGTGATATTCTGAAATGATACCTGATTCTTCGGGCTTATACAGACATTTTGTTTCAGTCATCGGTATCGCATCATTTCTTTACTATTATTACACTTTCCCCCATCACTGTCAAGGCTAAGCCAGCTAATTCTGCACTGTTTTGAAACGATACCTTCCCTTCTTCAAAATTCGGATATATCGCTTTTAGCTTGGAAGGCTATTCAACCCAAATTTTAACCTCTTTCAGCAAGAAGTCCTCCACCTCTAAGGTGGTGGGATGAATTGCGTCCCTTACCGAAAAAACGCTTGACAACGCGCAAACAATATAGTATAATTAGTTCAGTCGAATATATCATGAAAGGCTGAAATGCT
>JAGCYM010000006.1 GCA_017960805.1 Ruminococcus sp. | reverse complement strand
TCAAAGATATACTCAACACCCTTCTGCTGCACGTTCTCAACAACGAGAGAAGCCTCAGGAGCAGTATATATCTGCATAGGTGTTGTTTCCTTCTCGGTCATGATACCGTTTGAACAGTATGCCTCGACCTTGTATGTGAGTGTTCCGGCAGAATTAGTGCTGTAATCAGTGAATAAATATTCACCCTTCTTCTCAGCATCTACTTCCATGGAACCGATACGCTGCCATGATGAAGTATTTGATTTCTTGTAAATGTAGTAGCCTGTAGAGAGCTTGTTCTCAACAGTCTTCCATGTAAGTGCAATGTGGTCAGTAAGCTGCTCTGTCTTTATTTCCTTTATATCTGTAAAGGAATTGTCAACATTATATTTTACTGTCTTTGTGTCAGCCTTGAGACCGGCACCGTCAACAGCGTTAACTCTTACCTCAATTGTCTTTGCAGTCTTGAGAACTGTTTCCGGAAGTGTGCCTTCAAGAACAGTATAGTAGTCATTTATTTCTTTTGCCTCAGCAAGTGCCTTGAAAGCGTCATCATCGCCGAGACGGTATTCAATAGTTACTGAAGCAAGCTTTACATTATCGCTTACAAGCGCTGAAACCTTGTTGTACGCAGTGCTGAGGACCTCAGTCTCAGCAGGAGAAACGCTTTCAACAACAGGCTTTTCCTTGTCTTCCTTGAGTACAGCGCTTACAGCCTTGCTCATAGCGCTCTCATTGCCAGCAGCGTCTATTGCTGTGAGCTTGTAGAAGTATGTCTTGCCTGTCTCAGCAGATCTGTCGAAATAGTTCAGAGAACTGCTTGCTGTAAGGATAGCTGTGTATTCACCATCCTCCTTATCACTTCTGTAGAGTGAGAATGAAGCAGATTCTGCCTTGTCTTCGTAAGGCTCCCATGTAAGCTCGATAGCATTTGAATCTGAGGAAGCCTTGAGACTTGTCGGAGCTGCCGGAGCTGTACGCTTTACAATGTATTCATATACAGCTGAAAGCTCACCCTTATTATTTGAAGTGTCAACTGCGAAAGCACGCAGATAGAGCTTGCCTTCCGCATATGCTGTAAGATCAAGAGCATATTCAGCCCTGAAATATGAACCGCCGGTTTCGTTCTTGATCACAGCGACATCGTTCCACTTAGCATCCTTGTCATTTGACTGTGAAGCCTGGAGTGAAACGGATGTAACACTGAAATCATCCTGTGCAGTAATAACAAGAGGGATAGACTTGTTGAAATAATTCGGAGCAGGGTTGAATGCAGCTATGATAGGTGCAACCTTATCAGCTGTTGTCTTGAATGTGAATGGTTCGGAATATGTGCCAACGTTGCTGTAAACGTCAACAGCTGCGACCTCCATGGTGTATGATGTCTCAGGAGTAAGGCCCATGAGGTTTACGCCAAGGGTTGTGGAGGTATTGGTTGTGTTTACTTTTTCAGGAGTTTCTGTAGGATAGTACTTTACTGTAAAGTAGCTGAAATCCTTGTCAGGAACGTCATCCCACGCGATAGTTGCTGTAACGTCAGTAACTGCAGCTGAACGAACATTTACTACCTGTGCGGGTCCCTGGTTATCAACAGCGTAGATATGAACAAGTTCCTTGCTTTCATTTCCCGCATAGTCATATGCAGCAGCGCGGAGCTTGATATTAGCTTCCTTGTATGTGGAAGTATCAAAGCTGTAGCTTACAGAAGAGCCTTTGCCCTCAAAGAGCTTGCTCCATGTCTTTCCGTCATCCTCGGAAATAAATCCGGCAACAGAAGAAACGCCTACATTATCATCTGCCTTTACGGAAATAGTGACAAAATGACTTAGGACCTTCCCGCTCTCAGGAAGGAAGAGAGTTACTTCCGGAATAGTCTCGTCACCCTTTGCGGCAGCGGACTTCTCATCGGAATAGATACCTTCCTGACCGAACTTATCTACAGCGCACATCATGTAGAAGTAGATGTCGCCTTCAGTAAGGTCCTTATCGACATACTCGAGAGTTTCTCTCTTGTCTATGTACTTGAGAAGCTTATATGTTCCTTTCTCGGTTCTGCGGTAAAGATTATATCCTACGACCTTTGCCTCAGCCGCAATACCCCAGGTGAGCTTCATTTCCTTCTCGCCTTCGAATACATCGAAACCGAAAACCTGTTCAGGAGGTGTTGTATCAACAGTTACTTTTAATGACTTCTCAGCTGAGCCGCCATCCTTGTCAGTAACCTTGAATGTGAGTGTATATTCACCGCTTGGAATTTCCTTGATGATCCAGCGGATATCAGCTGCTGAAACAGCTGTGTTCTCACCGCTGAAAATTACCTGTTCCTTCCCCTGCTTGTCCAGATATGACAGAGAATATGAAGCAGCGTCGATCGTCTTTTCCATTGTAGCTCTTATATCAGCGCTCTTTCCGCCGATGATCTCAGCATTGTCAGTAAAAGCGAGCGCACTTATAACAGGAGCCTGAGGTGATACTGTAATAGCCTTTGACTTGGCTGACAGATAACCATCTGCGCCATAAGCCTGAACCTCATACTGGTACTTCTTTCCTGTTTCAAGCTTTTCATCATAATACTGGCATTCCTTTACACGTGTAAGCTCCTTGCCGTCACGGTAAACAATGTAGCCTTCAAGCTCACCACTGCAGTACGGCATGCTCCATGTAAGAAATAGAGACTTGCTGTTTGTATATGAAGGAGCGAGATAAAGCGGTCTTTCAGTAACATCAGCAGCGATAAGACCTACCTTTGTATTCGCTTTAAGGGACTGGAAGCTGTTGTTGTATACTGCGCATGAATTGACCTTTACATCATAATCACCGTATGCAGTATCAGGAACATCAAATTTAAGTGTAGCAACAGTTCCACGGTATACATCAGCATTTTCTGTAAGACCGAAGAGTTTCAGCTTATTTCCTTCAGTAACAGACTGATATTTTCCTGTACAGTCTACCTCAGCAAGTTTAAGACTGCTGTCAAAATCAAGGTAGAGCTCCACAGCACCAAGGTCCTGATCCCAGTCAACGATATTTACATCGATAGATACCTGCTCACCGGGAACACATTCAGCGCTTCCTACCTCGATCTGGACCGTTTCAGGAAGTTCTTCTGTTGCAGGCTTGACCGGAGCCAAACCTCCCGCAAGCTGGCTAACAGCAAGAAGATCTCTGGCGTTAACCGCTCCGTCCTTGTAAATATCGTATTTTGAGTCCTTTGCTGATGCCGCAACTGTTTTGCCCATATAGGCAGTTATAGCTTCAACATCCGCTTTGTCGGTCTTGCCGTCGCCATTAAGATCGCCGCCGGTGATCTTAGCAGCTGCTTCGCTTATCTCTTCAGCAGCAGCGGAATATCCCGCATAAAACTGACCAGAAGAAACAACAGAAGCGACAGCCAACAGGGCTGACAGCCCTCTTTTGAATCTGCTCATACATACCTCCATTTGATAGAATAGCCCCAACCACATTATCGTGTTTCAGACTTATCAAAAATTGCTCTGCAACTAACCTATTATATTGCAGAATACACATATATTATATCAAATTATTGGTTAAAACGTCAATAAGAAGAATACACAATGTTGTATTACGTATCGTTTATTATTTGGAAGAATATACAATACATATTTTATCAATTAAATATATCTATTATCTGAATTCTTGGCTTTGGTGATGCTAAAAAAAGTCGCAAGAAATACGTTTGAATTCTTACGTTCAACTTATAATTATATCTGAAATATCAAAGAATAAGCATCAATAATAATGTAGCACAAATAGATTATATTATCATCATAAAAAACTTAGCTTTAACTAAGAAACATATATTTTATCACTCTTTAGACGTAACTTTTGTCCTTGATTCCACTTAAGAGTTGTTTCATATAATCCGATTGTTCTAAATTCTCTTGCATCTCCAGCTACATGTAGTTTATACATATCTCCATCACTAACTAATGCGGCCCCCTTAGTAGCATTTGTCTCCCAGTCATAATAATCTAAAATATAATATTTTATTACAGCTTCATACGAATTGCCAGTTCTTTTACATTTTACAAATATTGCAGCACTAGCATCGCCAATACTAAGATGCCAGTCCTGTCTGATTGCTTGCAAGCATCACGACTGCAGCCGAAGCTGCAATTAGTTTTTTAATTCTCATGATTAACCCCCTTCTTGATTTTAAATTAAAAAACACAAGAATTTTTTAACACTTTAAGATAAATATGTCAACTATATTTCAGACAAAATAAAAGAGCGCTCCTGCTGGAACGCTCAATACTCACTATAAGTACAATTAGTTAGCTCTTTCAACCTTACCAGAACGCAGGCATCTTGAACAAGCGTAGATATGACAAGGAGTACCCTTGACGATAGCCTTAACACGCTTAACATTAGGCTTCCATGTTCTGTTTGTACGTCTGTGTGAGTGGGAAACCTTAATACCGAAAGTTACTCCCTTTCCGCAGATATCACATTTTGCCATCAGGCTGCACCTCCTTATTAATCTTAGCTTCAAATTAAGCAACGTGAATATTATACCATAGGATTCTGGAAAATGCAAGTCTTTTTTAAAAAAAATCTAAAAATTTTTTATTCGACATCAAATTTGCATTTAAGACTTGAAAAAAAGGCTCATTTGATATATAATAAATAATGTCTAACTTTGTCCGTATATATTATACGGTATAAACGTTAATACTTTTTACTGAGGTGCTTATGGATAAAAATGATGCTCTTATGCTGTTTCTAAAAATTTTCTCACGTGCTCTAATGCTTCTGCTCGTAATGCCGCTCACCAGTTCTGCCCGCGGTCTTATGGCAAAGTGGATGGGTGACGATACATCTGAACGCGAAGGACGCATAACGCTCAATCCTGTAGCTCACCTGGATCCTATAGGCGCGTTGATGATCTTACTGATAGGTTTCGGCTGGTCAAAGCCTATGCCTATTCAGTTCAGCAGAATGAAAAATCAGAGACTCGGTATAATACTCGTATCTCTTACCGGTCCTGTAACCCACTTCTTATCAGCGATACTCTGCAAGATAATAGTTACAACAATCGCATATGCAGCACCATCTTCATATGAGACAATGTCTCCTCTTGGATGTTTTGGTTTTGTTCTGCAAATAATCGCAGGAATCAATGTATGTCTCGGCGTTATCAATCTTCTCCCGCTTCCTCCTATGGATGGCTTTATACTACTCTATCAGTTCGCTGGAAGAAAGTTCCACAGCTGGTATCATGCAAACTACGAGATCATAAACAGAGTTTCTACGATAATCCTGTTCGCATTGTTCTTTATCGGTGATCTTTCCCGCGGCAGACTAGATCCCCTCGGATGGTTGATAGCTCTTGTAGACGGAGGACTTTCAATTATTGCTTATCTTCCCTTTATTCTTCTTGCGATGATCGGAGTAATCAAATAATATGGAAACGATCAACTACAAGCTTGAAGTATATGAAGGACCTCTTGACGTTCTTCTGTCACTGATACAGAAACATAAGCTTGATATATGTGACATCGAGATCTCAAAGCTACTGGAACAGTATCTTCTCTTTATAGAAGAATGCCATAAACAAGATCTTGAGCTTGCCGGTGAATTCCTTGAGATGGCCGCAAGACTTATATATATCAAGACAGCCGCTCTTCTTCCGCAGCCTGAAGTCGCGGAGCAGATGAAGAAAGAACTCGAAGGAGCTCTCATCGAGCTTTCTCTCTGCAAGGAAGCAGCAAGGATCCTATCCGAACGCAATGTCGGAAGTGATATATTCGTCAGAAAACCTATGGAAATTGAAGCGGATATGACTTATACACTGGTACATGAACCAGAAAGGCTCATCCAGGCATACGCCGCTATTTCAAATAAAAGAATACGCCCCGAATCGCAGAAATCGCGAATCGAGAGCAAGATCAATTCTGTAGTAAAACGCAGGATCGTACCTGTTCTCACGAAGGTCGTCCATATCCTCCGTGAGCTTTATGAAACAGGAGAAGTATATATGGACAAGCTCTATGAAGGAGTTACGGACCGCTCCGCAAGAGTGGCTACTTTCCTTGCCGTACTGGAGCTCACGCGCTTCGGACGAATAACAATAAGCGAGGATAACACGATCATCTTCTTCAAGGGTGAAATGGAAAGAGAGGGACGCAAGAAATGGAGATCAAAGAAAAACTCGGCGCAGTAGAAGCGATTCTTTTCGCAAGCGGCGAGCCCGTCGAACTCTATCGTCTTTCTCAGGCAAGCGGTATCGACGTTGGAACGCTCCCGCAGCTCATACGTCTTTTAAATGAACGTTATGAGGATCACGGAAGTGGATTATGCATAAAGAAACTGGACAGCAGCTATCAGATGTGCACCAGGGAAGAATTTGCTGATAATATCCGTGCAGTTCTCGAAACAAAAAGGAATACCCCGCTCTCAAACGCCGGTATGGAAGCTCTGACGATAATAGCATACAACCAGCCTGTGTCAAAGAGCTTTGTAGAAAATGTAAGAGGAGTTGACAGTTCTTCTGTTGTCAACAACCTCGTTGAGAAGGGTCTCGTTGAAGAAGCAGGACGCCTTGATGTTCCCGGAAAGCCTATAGTATACAGAACTACTCCGGTTTTCCTAAGGACTTTCGGACTCAGCTCAATAGATGAGCTTCCTCCGATCGACATGAAGACAGGTGATCCTCTCCTTGATGACCAGCTGCCTCTTGAATTCAATGAGCCAGAACCGGAAGAAACAAGCGATGAAGAAAACACCGCAGCGGCTCCGGCTGAGAACACTGAAGAAGAGGAAGAATCGGTAGGACTTACCGAATAAAAGTACCACGAAAGGAGCGGCAGGAATGATCTTTCTGAAAATTCTGCTGTGGATACTTCTTGCCGTTTTAGGCATCATAGTGCTGATACTGTTCCTGCCTATACGAGGAGCAGTCAGCTACATCGACAACAAACTTACCTACAGCGCACACTACTCCTTCATTCTGCTGTACAACTCCGATAAAAAAGGGCTTGTATCGCTGATACTGAAGTGGAAGAAAAAGCGCGACGCGAAGAAAAAGGCAAAGGAAGAAGCTGAAAATGCTTCTCTTGATACACAATTACATGAAACCGAAGATGAACTGCCCGCTGAGACTGTCAGCGAGACTCCGTCTGAGGAAATAAAGCCTGACTATGAGAAACCTCCCGAAGTATCACATGAAGACCCGTTTGAGTCTTCTGATACAACTCCGGCTGACTATACATTCGATGATATAGATGAGCCTATCGAGGAAGACGTCAAAAAGAAAAAGAAGAAGTAAAAGAAACAAAAGAAGGAAAAGCCTCCGAAGACGCTTATCGAAAAGATCGACTTCGTGCTTGATATAGTCCGTGCATCTGATCGCTCAATTCTGAAGATACTTAAGGGCGTGAAGATCTACAGCCTGTACATCGACTTCATAATCGCAAATGAGGACGCATATAAATGCGCGCTCAACTACGGAAGGATAAGCGGTGCGCTGTATAACCTTATAGCATGGATGAGTGTTCTTTTCAATGTTAAGCTCAAAACGATCGATATAAATCCCGGATTCGCTGTTGAAAAGCCAAGATGGGACGCGGCGGGAAAGATCAAGTTCCGCCCGATAACAGCAGTTGTAGCAGGAATAGGACTGCTTATAACATATTTATTCAGATTTTTCATACCCGGCGTATTGCAGGATAGAAAACTAAGAAAAGCAGCCGCAAGGCAGAAATGAGGAATTACTATGGATAACAAGAAGACACCCGTACACGAAATACTTGGAATCTCTATCGACAAGATAAGAGAAATGGCTGATGTAAACTCCATCATCGGAGAGCCTCTCGCACTTGAGGACGGCACAACCATCATCCCCGTTTCAAAGATATCATACGGATTCGCTTCAGGCGGTTCAGATCTTCCTTCCAAGTACGACAAGGACCTCTTTGGCGGCGGCGCCGGCGCTGGTGTAAGCATCAAGCCCGAGGGATTCCTCGTTATCTCCCCTAACGGAGAGGCAAAGATGGTAGGTATGGAAACAACCAATGATCCGATCTCAAGTGCTATCAACTCTGTTCCTTCAATCATCGAGAAGGTCCAGGACTTCCTCGCAAAGAGAAAGGGCGATTCTGAGGACGACGGAGACATCTCTTTCAACGACTGATTCATACACTGAACTTTTCACGCATACATTTTAGCAGTATATTCCAGTGCTGCGGAGGTATGTCCATGAAAAGAATCATATCAGTTATATCTGCGGTCCTGCTGACAGCGGGACTGCATTTTCCTGTTGCTTACGCGACAGATATTCCTGAAGTATCAGCCAGGGCAGCTGTTGTGATATCAGCAGATACAGGTGAGATCATTTACTCGAAAAACTGTGAAGAAAAGCTGCCGATGGCAAGCACCACAAAGATCATGACAGCGCTTCTCTGCATAGAAAGCGGTAACCTGGACGAACCTTTCGTTGTTGACAGTAAGGCTATTCACGTTGAGGGATCTTCCATGGGGCTGCAGGAAGGTGACATAGTTACCAAGTATGCCCTGTGCTGCGGAATGCTTCTTCCGTCCGGGAATGATGCTGCAAACGCAGCCGCTGTAAAGATAGCAGGAAGCAATGAACGATTCGCAGAGATCATGAATGCGAGGGCTCAGCAGATGGGCCTTTCCAAGACATACTTTGTCACCCCGTCAGGTCTTGAAGGCGATGGTCACGGCTCTTCAGCATATGACATGGCAGTTTTGTCATCACACGCGCTTCGCAACAAAGTGTTCAGGGATATCTGCTCCTGTGAAAATATAAAGCTTGAATTCGGCAACCCTCCATACACTAGATGGCTCCGGAACACCAACAAGCTGCTTTCATTATACGGCGGTACATACGGAGTAAAGACAGGTTTCACGGATGAAGCCGGAAGATGTCTTGTTTCCGCATGCGAAAGAGGAGACCTTAATCTTATCTGTGTCACTCTTAATGACCGCAACGACTGGGATGACCATATGAATATGTATGACTACGCTTTTGAGCGGGTTCATACTATACATCCTGAGCTTCCCGAGGATCTGAGCATCCCTCTCGCGGGAAGCGATAAGGATTATATAAAAGTCAGACCATCCGCACTACCGGAACCTGTAACTGTACTGGAAGCGGATGAGAAGAAGCTGACATATACAGTCATATCACCACTGTTTATTTACGCTCCTGTAAAAACCGGTGATGAGCTCGGAGAGCTGAGCATAAGATATGACGGAAATGAAATAAGACGAATCCCTCTTAACGCATCTGAAGACGCTGAGTACTCAGATATTTCAGAAAAAGCGGGAAGAGGTACTATAAATAACATAATATCGAAGCTCAGGAAGCTATTTTCCTGAGAAGGGAGAAAATGTGGAAAAGATAAGGATTCAGAAAATGATTGCCGACAGCGGATACTGCTCACGCCGAAAGGCTGAAGAGCTTATATCCAAAGGCAGAGTAAAGCTTAACGGTCACCCCGTAAAGCTTGGTGACAAATGCGGATTCAAGGATCTGATCACGATCGACGGCGAGCGCATATACATGCCCCGCAAGAAGAATCTGATATACATAATGATGAATAAACCGCGCGGATATGTAACTACTGTATCTGATGAACTTGACCGCCGCTGTGTTATGGATCTCCTCGAGGGAGTTGAGGAAAGAGTTTACCCTATAGGAAGACTTGACCGCAACTCAGAGGGACTTCTCCTCTTTACCAATGACGGAGATTTCGCTAACAGCATAATGCATCCGAGCAGACACGTCTCAAAAACATACAGGGTAACAGTCCGTCCAGATATAAATGACGATCAGCTCGTTCAGCTTTCTGAAGGAGTTGAGATCGAAGGAAAGAAAACACTTCCCGCTACAGTCGTAGTCAAGGAGAAGGAACCGGGCAGAGTCGTTCTTCTCATGACCATCAAGGAAGGCAGGAACCGTCAGATAAGAAAGATGTGTGAAGCAGTAGGCCTTGAGGTCGCAAGACTCAGACGCGTAAGCATCGGTCCTATAAAGCTTGGCATGCTGAAACCGGGAGCATGGAGAGAACTCACTGCTGAGGAACTCCGTGCTTTGAGAACAGCTATAGGAAAGGTCAACTGAGATGCTCGAGATACAGGAAAGATTCGATACTCAGGGCTATGAGCAGATATTGGCCATAGCCGGAGACAGAAAAGTACATATCACAGAAGCTCTTGACGGCACGGATGCCATCGGCTATATAGCATATTCATATGAGACAGAACGCACCGTAGTATTTGACTACGACGACGGAAATGATCTTATGCTCTGTGACGGGCTCGTCCGCTCAGTAATGCTCAAAAGCGCTATGAAAGGCATTGAGACATTATCTTTCGAGCCTCTGGACAAATCAAAGCTACTGAGCCTGTATAAGCTTAAATTTCTCACTGAAGGAAGCACAGTCTGCGAAAACGTCGACAGTTTCCTCAATGCGTGTGAACACTGCAAAAACAAGTAATATATCCACTATTTAGAAAGGGGCGGTTAGAATGCCGATACGCATATCATCGGAACTTCCGGCGTTCAAAACGCTTGGAGACGAAAACATATTCGTAATGTCAAAAGAAAGAGCCGAGCATCAGGATATTCGTCCTCTGAAGGTGATCATCCTTAACATTATGCCAAAGAAGATAGAAACGGAATGCCAGCTGATGAGACTCCTCAGTAACACTCCCCTGCAGGTAGATATCGATCTTCTGCAGATGGCTTCCCATGTTTCAAGAAACACCTCACATCACCATCTTGAGGCGTTCTACAAAACGTTTGATGAGATAAAGAACGACCGGTATGACGGAATGATAGTAACAGGCGCTCCAGTTGAGCTCCTTGAATATGAAGAGGTAGACTACTGGGATGAGATAACGACCATATTTGAATGGTCCAAGACCCATGTATTCTCCACGCTGTACATCTGCTGGGCCGCACAGGCCGGACTCTACTATCACTTTGGAGTTCCCAAGTATCCGCTTGAGCAGAAGATGTTCGGAATATTCCCGCATAAGGTTGAAATAGAAAACAGACAGCTCCTCAGAGGATTTGATGATATTTTCTACGTTCCTCACAGCCGAAACACTGAAGTTCGACGTGAGGATATAGAAAAGGTCGATCAGCTAGAGATACTGACATCTTCCGAAATGTCCGGAGTACATATTGTCGCAAACAAGAACGGCAGACAGTACTTCATCACAGGTCACTCTGAATATGACCGTGATACAATCGCGAGTGAGTATTTCCGCGACAAGGACAAAGGAATCGATATACAGCTACCCTACAACTATTTCCCTAATGATGATCCGAATGAGACTCCCCTGTTCTCATGGAGATGTACGGCAAATCTTATGTTTTCCAACTGGCTTAACTACTGCGTATACCAGAAGACTCCATATAACCTGGATGAGCTGGAGATACGCAGCTGGACATGGGAAACACAATTCTGATACAATCTGAAAGGATGTGAAACGGTATGTTCGGCAACAGAGAAATGATCGATGAGTCTTCAAGCAATGTGATAGACGAAATGGATTATGGTATAGTTGACGATATCAAGGAGGAAAAAAGGCGCGGAGCTAACCACGCAGGACATCTGTGCGATGAAGGACAGTCTCACGAAACGATCGACAGACGCCTTAATTCTGCGTACAACACAACTCCAAGAACAGGTTCTTCCCAACAGGCACCATCAAGATCAACATCGCTATATCCACAGCCATCACAGCGCTCTACTTCACCTTATCCCAAGCCTGCCCAGAATTCCTCATCACCATATCCGAAACCTGTAATGCAGCAGTATACTCCCGATTTCTCGACCATAGAGCAAAAGCCTGTTCAGACTACTGTTGTAAACGGAAGAACATATGAAAGACCTGCTGATACTCCCGTTCAGACTGCCGCTATGAAAAAGGCAAGCAAAATACTTGCTATCCTTCTTGTAATAGGTTTCGTAGGAAGCTGTTTCACTTCTTTTCTGATGGTACCTGTATGTGTCGTACTCGGTCTTAAAGTAATGAGTACCGCTAAAAAATGTAAGGGTGATGATACATACCCAGTTGACCGTCTGATACCGACTATAGTTGTGGTGATACTAATCACACTTGTATTATCATGTGCAGGAACCTCAGGAATAAAATATCTCTTAGATTTTCTAACTGAGAAAGCAGATGGAGGAGGATATTGATATGTACCAACAGGAACCTCAGCAGGGAAACAATAATTATTACAGGATGCCTGAAAAGAAGCCTAAACAGCTTACTCTGGCAATTATGTCATTCGTCTTCAGTCTGCTGCCTGTAATTTTATGCTGCTGTACAATCTATCCCGCAATAACTGTATTTCTGTTATTATTATCGATATCCGCGCTGATATTCGGCCTCATTTCCCTCGCTTCTCACAAGGACGGAAAAGGATTTGCAATTACAGGTGTTATAATTTCAGTATTCATGATACTGTCACTTACTTTTTCGCTCATTTTCCTTACAGGCCCACTCAATGACATGCTTCTTTTCTCAGAACACAGTCAGGAATACATAGATGATTATGAAGAGACCAAGGAAGTACCTGAGGAATTTGAAAAATACAATGATCCGAAATATGACTGGGTTTGGAAATCAATGGGAATGAGCAGCTTCAGTGAGTTCTATGGTGACTTTATCGAACGATACAAGACTCAGAATTCCTGGATGCTGACTCCATCCGAAAGCGAAAGCGGAAGCAGCTCCGGAACAACCGCCAGCAGCGGTGAAAAGAAGAAAACCGAAACCACTACACGTCCCGCTAACTATGGCGAGGATCCGATAACTATATAAATAGTTTTTAGTTTTCAATATGCAAAAGACTTCTGTGAACAGCTCCGCTGACTGCGGAGTTGTTCACTTTATTTTTCTTAGAAAGGAGCTAAACTATATGGTATATATAACCGGCGACATACATGGTTCACTGAGCCCAATCTACGAATTATTCGAAAAACACTCCCCTGCTATTGATGATATTATCGTAATTCTTGGCGATGTCGGACTTAATTACACAGGAACTCTTCAGGATATATCTTTGAAACGTGCAATGAGCAAGCTGGGATCCACATTCTTCTGCATCCACGGAAATCATGAGAATCGTCCTCAGAATATCGCTTCATATTCTGAGAAGGAATGGAATGGCGGACGAGTCCTGTTTGAAGAAGACTTCCCCAATATACTATTTCCTGTCGACGGTGACATTTTCCTGCTGGAAGGTAAAAAATGCCTTGTTATAGGTGGTGCATACAGCGTTGACAAGTATTACAGGCTATCCAACGGACATAAATGGTGGCCTGACGAGCAACCATCTTCTGCTATCAAGGAATATGTTGAAGAGCAGATCGCAAATAACGACATTAATATCGTTTTCTCACATACATGCCCTGCAAAGTATATTCCAACAGAATGCTTTCTCTCCTGTATCGATCAGTCAGAAGTTGATAACAGTACTGAAGAATGGCTTGACACGATCGAAGAAAAACTTGATTATACGGCATGGTATCTCGGACACTGGCACACAAACAAGCATATAGACAGGCTCCATTTTCTCTTTCATGATGTGGAGTGTCTGTAAAGTTACAACTGAACATACGGAAATATGGCAGATCAGACAGATCTGCCATTCCTATTACTCTGTTATTTTTCGCATATACTCCTCAGTTGAAGTAAGACCGCTCCGGTTGAATCTTCCAATACCGTAAAGACAATCAGGATCACGTGTTATATAGTTTTCTTTCTCACGGCATGTCAGCGTCATAAGAAAACCATTTTCACGGATCACTGGCAGGCTTTCCCTGGATACCGCTCCAAAGGGATATGTGAAAACCACAGGACTAATTCCGATATTCTTTTTAAACTCATCCTGAAGCTTTGAAATATCTTCATTAAACGCTTTTCTGTATTCATCCTCGGTCTCATCGCTTCTTTTCCGGCATCCTGTCCTTTCAGCATTAAGTGAGTGCATACTATATGTATGATTTCCAAGCTCAACTCTCCCTGAACCGACAAGCAGCATAATATCATCCCATGTAAGATATGAATAGCTTGGAACATTTGGATCACAGGCGGCATCATTGTCCGTATACGTCCCGACTACAGATATGACCGCTGTCATATCATACTTTTCAAGAAGAGGAAGCATATATTTCAGGTTATTATAATATCCATCATCCAGTGTTATCATAACAGGTTTTAGCGGAAGCGTCCCCCTGCCCTTCGTATACTCAATCACTTCCTGAGCAGTGACTGATTCATACCCGTTGTTTCTGAGCCAGCAGAGATCATTTTCGACCTGTTCAGGAGTAACTACATATTGTGACCGATTGTCACCGTAAATACTGTGATACATTATTACCGGAAGCCTGACTGGCTCCTCATTCTGACTGTCCGCTGATGACAGGAAACATTTTCCTACAAAGAAAAACACCATGCAGATCGAAAAAACAAAGGCATCAGCAAGCAAGAGCCAAAGGAACCTTGATACACTATATGTCCTATACACAAACATCACCTCTCATGACATCTTATTCGTCATGATTCTCTAATATCCCTCATTATTCCATTTATTATGATTATAAAATGTTTTATATGATCCAGAGCCTGAAAAAACTTTACGAATATATCAATTACAACATGATTTTCAGATTTCACGGACGTTTTGAATGTATATTTACATCTCCGTATGAATATGATGAAAGTAATGGAAATACTATTAATGTAAAGGCATTACTGATCAGGGCAGGTGGAATCATGACACGATATAAACGCAAAAGCATAACAAAGACAGCAAGGCTTTTAATCCTTTTATCTCTGCCGCTTATTGCAGTATTATCCGCAAGTAACTTTCCGGCCATAAAGAATACATTTATTGATATAGGGAACACCAGGATTAAAGGCAGTGATACTGATGATACAAAGCAGACTATGCAAAAAAGCTGTGATATAAAGGCAGATGCTTCTATCCTGCAGAGCAGTATAACTCTTTCTGAAGGATACGGTCTGGCTGATGAAACTGATACAAGAGTAAAACTGATCAGTCCGCTTGACATGATATCAAAAGATCCCGGACCAAAGCCATATCCCGAAAGCAGTGATTATACTGAGGGCGGAGATATTATACGTACAACTTATGGATCATACAGCGGAACAACATATTTTGATCTTCAGAATGGCGGTCAGGTAAATAATAAGACCGAAGTCCCAAATGATACCCTTATATCAGAAAGCCGATGTCTTCCGAATTTCACGGTAACTGACACGGATGAGCCTCAGATACTGATATATCACACACATACTACAGAAAGCTTCGAACCATATGTACGGGAAAAATATGATTCCGGATTCAACTACCGCACAACAGATGACACAAAAAACATGATCATGGTAGGCAACGCAATACAGGCAGAACTGGAAGGTGCAGGTTATAGTGTTATTCACGCAACAGATATACACGATTTTCCATCATACAACGGTTCGTACTCTAGAAGCAGAGAAACTATATTACCTATCCTTGAACAGTATCCTAGCATAAAGGTAGCACTTGACATTCATAGGGATGCGATATCCGGAGAAGGGACTGCTATCCAGCCTTATACTGAAATAGACGGAAAAGAAGCTGCTCAGGTAATGATAATCTCCGGATGTGATGACGGGACTCTGGGAATGCCGGATTACATGAAGAACTTTCACTTCGCCTGCTGTCTTCAGCAGCAGCTAGAATCAGATAACAAAGGTCTCACACGCCCCATCCTGTTCGACTATCGCCACTATAATCAGGATCTTACAACGGGAAGTCTTTTGATAGAAGTCGGATCACACTGCAACACACTTGATCAGGTCCAGTTCAGCGGACAACTTATCGGTCAGTCACTTAGCAGGTTGCTTGATTCAATTAAGGAGAAAGATGAAAAGAAGAATAAATAAGACCGCAGTCAGTATCGTAATTACTTACGTCATACTGAATTGCGGTCTAAGAATGTTTTTATTATCTTATGCAAATTCTTATAATAAACTTAATATTAATCAGATATCTCCGGCACATCTTACGGTAGAGAATGATTATTCTCAGCTTGATATACTGGATAAGAGTTTCCGGATCAGTCATATGATAGACAGCGACAGCCGGATCATTACTGCAGTATATTTGACTGTCGCAGACGAGATCCGAGCGGCATTTCTGCTCTCGTCTAAAATATCTGAAATAGTTTAGTTTGCTCTAGATGTAAATGTTCTGGGATACATACTCTCAGGACGAGACATGATATCATCATAGAAAGTATTCAGTTCCCCTGCATAATACAGTGTTGCTCCAGGGAATCTGCGGAAATCATCAGGTGTATAAAGACAGAATGATTTCTCAAGCGGGATTCCGATCTTATCAAGAGTATATGCAACAAACTGAGAACACACAAAGCTTTTCTGGCGTTTCCACTCTATGTTCATATATACAGCTAAAAGGCCCAGTATATTATATGAGTAGATGTTTCTGTTATCAACAAAATGGCGGATAATGCTGTTATATTCCGCTTTCTGCTCTTTCGTTACAGGAATCCTATATATTTCACATGGAATATATCCGAACTGTCCGAGTGTTCCCTTTCCGACTATTTCCTTATTAAATGTCGCAGGAAGCGGAACAGGACGATATGTACGACAGAAGCTGTACATCTCTGAAAGAGTTACATCTGCCGAAAGAGAAACATGGTTAAATGGCTTTTTGGTTATGAATCTGAAAAATCTTGCGGGACCAGTACCGGTCTGCGCAACTATCACGTAGATATAATCCTCCAAAATTTCACCCCCATCGATTGGTTCTAAGCCTATTTTACGTCGAACCTCATTTTTTCTCTAACAATTATATCATAAACTCTTGCAAAATACAATAGTTTTTGATATAATAGTAAATGTTAACAAATATGCGCCTGTAGCTCAGTGGATAGAGCAGTGGCCTCCGACGCCATGTGCGCTGGTTCGATTCCAGTCAGGCGTACCATATCGTCATGACTAAATGTATGACAATGCAGAAAAAGCCCGAATATTCGGGCTTTTTTGCTGCCCAAATTCAGAAAAATTTCTTAAAAAAATGAGGGATGACATTTGGGTGTTTTAAGGCTTTTTAGGGAGTTGAACCCCCACAAAGGTGGTTTCGGAGCTCTTCAAAGGTCGATATACCGGCTAATCTCTGATTTTTCAGCTAAAAATAGTACACAAAGTTTCGGACTCGGTTTTAGTGGTTTTCATGAAATGTGAAAACGCTGGAATCGAGTCCTTTTTTGTATAGTATCAGATTTTTGATCGCTTTTGGCACAAAGGTAAACCATAACTTAGGATGACGTTTTGCGCACCATAAAGCAAAGCTAACAGTACAATCGGGATAATAAAGGTAACTAAATGTCGCAGCTATAAGTTATTGCTTTTTTTCACCATTTGTCTCCAGTCTAACCTCATAGATAACAGCATCTTCAGGAACCTCATCAATAGGTACGATACGATTATCAGGAACCGGAATGTCCGGAAGGAAGGCCGCCTCTCCGGATTTCAAGTATTTGCCCATTGCTACCGCAATATCTTCCATCATTGAAAGCAATGGTTTCAATTTCTCTGATTCACTATTGTCAGATCCTGTAGCATAACGTTAATACTCATAAATCCATTCTGAAGGTCCAGTTTCCGATAGATTTTTCGTTGTATTCAAGCATCTCTTCTTTAACAAGCGAGAATCCGTTATTTATATAAAAGTCCACGTTTTTCTCAGAATTAGTAGTTACGGTAATGATATTCCCGCCATTAGATCTAACCAAAGGAATGAGGAAATCCTGTATCGCACCCGATCCGATGCCCTGGCACTGATACTTAGGATCGACTGCCAGAAAATACAAGTGCCACCGAGGTTCTCGTATGCTTTTTACAACATATTCTGTTTTATCTGACAGTTCCATAAACTTAAGAGTGCCTATAAGTCCGAGTTTCACAATGACACCCGCCATTCCGCTTACAGTATAATCCCAAAAACTAACTGGTTTGTCTGATGGTTTCTCAACGATCACAATACATATAACCTTTCCATCCATAACGCCCATATAGCAGTCATCCTTGCGGATAGTAGCTCTGAATATCACCTTCATCAAATCATCGTAAAAACTACGCAGCTTTATCCCAGAGTTGAATCTGTCTTCGAAAGCTCCCCAAAACAGAGGATAGTTGACAAAAGACTCAATAAAGACCTTTAGTGCAGCATTTTCATACGAACTGTCATACTTTTTATACTCAACCATATTCATTACCAGATCCGATAGTTTTTGATTTTTTCGTTCCCGAGAGAAAAGTACTGTCTTTTTCTTTGAAAAGACCGGATTTATACATAGCGCCATTTTGAGGTTATTCGTGTTTCTTTCTGACTGAAAATGCGAGACCTATTGCTCCGGCAAGGGCTGTTACCACGAGTGCAGAGCCGCTGTCGCCGGTCTTTGGACTATCAGAAGTTTTGGCAGTCTTTGAGGTGGAAGCAGTTGTTTTTGCCGTAGTTATAGTGGTGGAAGTCACTGCGGCTTGTGCTGAAACTGTTGTGGTTTGAACAGAGTCTTCGAGGTCAGCAAGCAGATACGCTTTGACCTCGGCGTAGGTCATGGCAGACTTGCCAAGCTCATCTGTAACGCCTTCGGTCGTTTCAGTCATAAGTTTGTTGTATTCTTCTGCATTCAGCTCAGTCCCGCCGTTGTAATAAGCGCCGTTTGCCTCCCAAAGTATATTTCCGTAGCTGACAGTATCATCTTTCATGAGCAGTTCTATATACATTGTTGAACCGTCGCTGTTGTAGGTGAAGTAGTTTTTGTTTCCGCCCTTTGTGTAACGGACTATCATCTGGTCGTTGCCAAATGAGGAATTCAGCAGAGCCAATGGCGCTGTTTCTCTCGGGAAAGCAAGCATGGTCGCGCTTTCCGGAGCGTATACATAGAGCTCCGGCTTGCCGTCTGAGTTTATGTCGCATAGCTCGAAGCTGGTATCGTTTTTGCTGGCATTTCCGGCAAGGAAATTGTCGAGATATGCGTCCATTAGCTCGATGTATCTTTGCTGCCATGTGTCGGAAACAGGGCGGTAAAATTTGAAGATAGCTGAATCGTAGGGCAGCTTTTCGAGATCTGAGAATTCGTTAAAGCGGGCTTTGAGCTCCTCTATCGCCTTGTCACATTCCTCGGGAGTGAGAGCTTTTCCGTTGCAGGATATATCTTCGCCGTTAACGCTGAGTACGCTGAGCTCTTCAAGCTCCTTACCGTTGAACTTGTACACAACGTAGCGGTATCCGTTTTCGGCAGATTCCTTGACAAGTATCTCCTCATTTTCCGAGTATCCGTAGACGAAACTATTTGTGTCGGGGTAGTCTATATTGGCTTTTACGCCTTCTGAATCACTGAGGAACAGCTTTGATATACCGTTGTTTCCAAGAATGACAACGCAGGTGACATTACGGTCACTATGAGGTATCTCGTAGCAGGCAATATCCTCTTTGGGAGTGCCAGCATCGACGACCTGATCGAGTGCCTGCTTCAGAAGAGTTCTTTGCCTGATATCAGCCTCTTTCTGCTCCTCATTTTTCTGAGCAAGTGAGTCATCTGCATATACTGAGAAAGTGAGCGTTGTCGAAATAGTGATGGCTGCGGCGAAAAAGAGTGATGCAACTTTTATTATTGCGTCGTTTTTTCTCATGTTTGACTCCTCCTATACAAATATAATTTTTATATATAGCATTATATCATATTTATCGGAGGGGGTGATTAACATTCTGTAAATCTTCTTTCTTGGAATTAGAAAGTTCCTGATACATCGGTATTTGGAACAGTTGGGGCATTATAGGTTCTTTTAGTAGAATGAGACAACTTATTCGCCGAGGCAAGCTCAGTTTATGAGACGAAATGTTTTTGTGAAATGTTTCCACTGTGATTGTTAATTATTTGTTTATAAAATGTTCGAACAAACACGCATTATTATTGTGCAATCTGTGCTATAATAATTGATAAGTTAATAAAAAAATGTTGATTTACGCTACCTGTTCTCAAACACTCTGCTCGTCAACTTGTTTTATCCGCGGATGCCGCGTATAAATAAATATCTTTCATATCTATCTAAGGAGGAAATTAAATGAAAATCACAACCTTTAACCCACTTATACTTACAAAGGATTCAGAATCTGTTATCAAGCTCTTTGAGGCTCTCGGCTTCGAGAAACGACACACTATCACTATCAATGAGGACAGAAAAGACATTACAAATTACCGCATGAAGAATGCTGACGGCTTCTATGTTGATATAGCGCAGGTTGACGGACTTCCTCAGGATATGACAATTATACGTATGAATGTTGATAATTTTGATGAGGCATATGAGCTTTTGAAATCCAAAGGATTCACAAATCCCAAGGGCGATCATACAGTAGATACCAAAACCAATAAGTCTTGTATGCTTCGCTCACCCTCTGGCTTTGCATTTGACCTCTGCCAGCATATAAAGGATTAACTGTATATTGGAAAGGGAAGATTATTATGAAAATAACAACATTTGATCCCATGATAATATCCTCCAAAGCAGAGGATATTATTGAACTGTTCGGCGAGCTCGGCTTCAAGAAGACACATGCGCCCGTTACCTCAGTAGAGGCAGGCGACTTTCCTTCCTATCGTATGAAGGACGAAAACGGCTTCCATGTCGATGTAGCCGATGCCAAGCAGGTAGAGCGCGATATGACATTCATCAGAATGAATGTTGACGATTTTGAGGAGGCATACAATATCCTCACAGCACACGGCTTCAAGAACACAAAAGGCGACAGGATCATCGACACCAAGAGCGCCAAAGCCGCTACTTTGGCTTCGCCTTCGGGATTTATCATCGTACTTGTAAAACATATCAAGAAATGACATGAAAAGGAGTAATCATTATGAAGATAACGACATTTGATCCTGTTATTATATCGTCGCAATATGATGATGTGGTAAGTCTTTTCAAGGAACTCGGCTTTGAGACGACACATAATCCCACCGCAAAGCCGAATGGCGTCCCTATGCAAGTCACGCGGATGAAACATAAAGAAGGCTTTCACATAGATATTATTGACAACAGCAGTATCCCACGTGATATTTCAACTATCAGAATGAACGTGGATGATTTTGATACAGCGCATGATATACTCATAGCCAACGGATTTACAGAGCTTTATCCTGATGCTCCCCACAATTCGCCTACTCACATAGGTAGAGAGATGATATCTCCGACGGGCTTGACTATAACTCTTATGCAGCATATCAGAAAAAACCATAGATGAAAGGTAAAATCATTATGAAGATCACAGGATTCAGGCCGCTTATCATTTCAGCGAAGGCAAATGACGCTATCGAGTTGTTTGAAGTTCTCGGATTTGAGAAAAGGCATACCAAAACTGGTATCGAAGGCAAGATGAAGGAATACGTCACAACAGTTGCAATGAAGGACGCCAACGGCTTCCGGGTAAATGTTGCTCAGGCTGACAAGATACCCTCTGACCTGACAGTTATCGCAATGAACGTTGATGATTTCGACGAGGCGTATGAGTTTCTGAAAGCCCGTGGTTTTGTGAATGAGCAGGGAGATGGTGTAACGGATACAGGTTCTTCAAAAGCCACCCTTATGATGTCTCCTTCGGGCTATGGGATAGTTCTGTCGCAGCATTTAAAAAATGAAATAATAAAGGAGTAAAAATTATGAAAATCACAACCTTCAATCCCCAGATCATCACAAAGAACGCTGAGCCGCTTGTTAAGCTCTTTGAGGAGCTCGGCTTCGAGAAGCGCCACAGACAGGAGGGCATCGGTGATATGAATGTCACCGGCATCAGAATGAAGGACGCTAACGGTTTCTACCTTGATATTTCCGAGGCCGATGCTCCTGTTCCGAACGACCTTGTGTCAATTCGAATGAACGTGGATAATTTTGAGGAGGCATACGACCTTCTCATTGCAAAGGGCTTCAAGAATTTCTACGGTGACCGTGCTATCCCTAGTAAATCTGCAAAATCCGCGATTATGATATCTCCCTCAGGATTTACCATTAACCTCATTCAGCATATCAAAAAGTGACATCTTTTGATGTATAAAAATCCCCCCTGAATCGAAAATTCAAGGGGGATTTTTCATGCTATAATGCCAAAGAATCGATCTCATTTAATCGCTCGGATAATTCGTGCATATAGTGGTCGATAAGCCTGCGTTCCTGTTCTGAAATGCAGCCTTTTTTATGCAGCTTGTTTATCATACGGATACAGCAAATGAGAGAAGCCTTTTTAATTGTCTCGCCCAGCTTTTTCTCGTCATCTGTTCCAAGATAATGTTTAAGGAATGAATCAAAAAAAGCTTTGCATCCTCATACGGGAATCCCATAAATTTCTCTACAACGGAAGCATCATTTTCACCAAGCATAACATAGAAATAGTAGAGGTCACTTATTTCGATTATCGGATCTCCGCGCGAGATCCTGTCCATATCTATCAGAAGCGGCTCACCATTCTGCATGAAGACATTTCCGGTATGAAAATCGCCGTGAACAAGGTTGTCTGAAGCAGGCAGTTCGTCAACGAGCTTCATACACTTTTCAGCAAGAGCTTCATCAACGTGGGCGATACCACCGCGGATATACTCTCTTATCCTTTCAGCAGCCTCTGGAAAACTATCATCTTCTGAAGCCTCAATGCTGTGAATCTCCCTTGCAAGATCAGCCATGACCTTTGCATAATTCTCGGTTTGTCCGGGAGCTCTTGAAATACACGCCGATATAGTTTCAGATTCGACCAGCTCGAACATTGCTCCATAGCTGTCTCCTACAGCGACTATACCAAATGATATAGCGGTAGGAATGCCAACTTTCCTTCCGTGCTAATAAAAAGCTTACTTATTTTTTATCTTTTCTTTTACTTTCTGGTCAACATAGTTATCAGCACTAGGTTCGCTTACAATGTGAGCTCCCTCACCGATACCTTCTACCTGAGCAAACTTGCTGTCCTTCTTGCCGACATCGACATATGCCTTTTCCACGGTGCCGTTTTCATATATGTAGACGTAAGAGCCTTCATCGTCCGTGTACAGACAGCTTGTAGGAACTGCAAGAACGTCCTCGGCGGATTCGAGATGTATCGTAACATCTGCGTCAAGACCGATGATAAAGGCTTCATCTGAATCAATGAGTATCTCGATGCTTGCCTTTGCCTTGCCGGAGATATCCGTTTCAGCCATCTGGTCTATTTTGGAGACCTTGCCGCTGTACTGCTTGTTTCCTACATTGATATCTGCATCCTGTCCGAGCTTGACTGACGGGATATCGTACTTTGATATCATCATTCTTACTT
The DNA here is from genome assembly GCA_017960805.1 of Ruminococcus sp. GTDB lineage: Bacteria > Bacillota > Clostridia > Oscillospirales > Ruminococcaceae > Ruminococcus. The sequence continues at coordinate 15,674 of JAGCYM010000006.1, read as the reverse complement.
TATAGCTGTCATCGGACTGCATTTCCGCAACGGGAGTTCCCTTATCAACGTAAGCGCCTGCGTCTACGAGGCATTCAGTGATGATGCCGTCAACGGGAGCAGAAGTGCCTGCTTTGCTTTTTTCAAGCTCATTTTCAGCATATGAGAGTGACAGCTCGTCCTGTGCGAGCTGCTGCTCGTATGCTCCGAGAGTATTGTATGCCGACAGCATCGACTGCGCGGTTTCTTTCTGCGTCTTGGCATCTGTCCATTTGCGCATAACGGCTTCGAGATCGTTTTGCAGACTCAGATACTGGCTGTATGTATCGGGCTTCATTCCCTCGGAGGATATAGCAAGGCTGTCAGACTGGAGCTTTGCTATCTGCTCATTGAGAGCTGAAATGTCTGACTGATAGCCGCGTATCCGCTCGGTGAGCGAGCTTAGTTTAGTCTGAAGAGTTTCTGTGTCGTCAGTTCCGAGCAATTCGATCTCCTTGAATTCGAGCTCAGCCTTTGACAGCTCAGTCTGCTTGTCCTGTATCTGCAATTCAAGAGCAGTTATATCAGTATCATTCGTATTTCTCTGTGCTGCTTGAGAATATTCAGTGCTGTAATTATCAGAGGTAAGTGTGCGTATCTGGGATTCTATCTCAGAATAGCGTTTCTCACAGTCAGCTATCTGTGCGTTTGCAGTATTGACAGCGTTCTGATATTCGGTACGCAGAGCATTTATGTCATCGAGAGTTTTTTTGCTGTATTTCACATCTGTCTCAGCGGCGGCGATGAGCTTCTGCTGTGTATCATCGCGGTAGCCGATAAGCACATCGCCGGTCTTTACTCTGTCACCTGCGACGATGAAGCGCTCGCTTACGAAGCCGTCAACGTCGGAATAGACCGTAACTCTGCGGCTGCCCTCGATCTTGCCTATACCGGAGAGAACAGGTGATATATCTGTTTTTTCTGCTATAACTACATTAACTGTATCGGGCGTGAAAAGGCAGTAAGCTCCTGAACCTGCACCTACAACACATACTGCTGCAATAATTGCTGCTTTTAAACCTTTTTTCATTTATTCCACTCCTTTTAGTGCATCTACCATGTTTATATCCTTTACCTTGCTGGATATTATCTCATTTACAGCGATAGAAAGCACGAATGATATGATGACAGCCATAGCGTAAGGCTGAGGACTGATATGAAAGATGAATGCGGCTTCATCGTCGAGGTTGTCCATCATGAACATGAGGACTTTTTTACCCAAGAGAAGACCTGCGAGGGTTCCGGCACCGGTAACTGCTATATTCTGCTGCTGAAGTATCCAGCGTATCTTCTTGGTCGAGAATCCGAGTACCTTTAACGTTGCTATCTCACGTACCTTTTCCGAGAAGGACATAACGCCGAGATTATACATAATTACTATACCCAAGACAACGGCAATAGCCATGATGTACATGACCTCTGTCGAAGTCAGTTCATTGTCTTTCTCGAGTGCGCGGATGAGTGCCGCTTTGTCGAAAATGCTTGTTATTTCTTCACGCTCTGTTGCATACGAAGCAGGAACGGTCTTGTTCGTGTACAATATGTTCGGGCGGAATTCTGCTCCGAGCGATTCAAAGTATTTACGGGTCATAGCGATGCCTTGTGCTGAAGGAGCAGTATAGATTATCGCGGCTCTGCCGGAATAGAGCTTTTTTTCGCCCGGAATACGGAAGCTCACCATATCACCGACGCCAATGCCATAATCATCTGCCACCTTTGAACTCAGTGCAAAGCCGTGAGCGGGAAGATTGATGTATTCGCCGTCGCTGTTCTGATAATTATAGAGATTTCCCTCATCTGTTACTGTGACGTTCTCGAGTGAATGATTATCACCTGAGAAAAGCTCTGTTGAAAGGCTCATTACCATCTGCCCGTCGAATTGGCGTGCATAGTCATAGACAACGTCGGGCGCTGTATCATACGAGAACATTACCATGTAATTGGCTGTATTGAGTTCGCTGTACTGCCAGTCACCGACCGAGCCGAGAAGCTCGTTTGCTCCGAAAGCCGTGAATACCAGCGCAGCCGAGAGTGCGACGCCGAAGAATCCGACCAGTGTACGGATACGGTTGCGGCTGATGTCGCGGATATTCCATTTTGCAGCGAAGCTGAGTTTTTTCCATATGAAGGTTTTCTCGACAGGACCTGCACCCTGTGTGGCAGGAGGCGCGGGCTTGAGTATTTCAGAGGCACGCTGTACGAGCAGCTTGCGGCATGAGAGATAATTCGTAAGTCCCGCGAGAGCACATACAGCCGCAGTAGTGATGAAGATCTTCGGCGAGAGCTCCATTCTCGAATAGGGATTGCAGTAGAAGGTGTTCATCGTATATGTGATATACTTTCCGAGAGTATACCAGCCTGCGACTGAACCTGCGACCGAGCCGAGCAATGCTACAACAACCGAATACGACGTGTAATGAAGAATGACGGCATTTCTTGAAAAACCGAGAGCTTTCAGCGTTCCAATGAGAGTTCTCTGCTTTTCGACGAGTCGTGTCATCGTGGACATTATGCCGAGCAGCGAGATAGTGATGAACAGTACAGGAAACACAGTTCCGAGCATTGTATGGGTCTCCATGTCATCGTGTATGTATTCAAAAGCTGTTACGTTCTGTTTTTTAGTACAGATGAGCTGTTCCTTGGATATAGTTTGTTTTATTTTTTCTGAGGCGGCGCTGATAAGTTCCTTTTCGTCGTCTCCGATGAAGAGCTGACCGTCAACTGTATTGAGGTCAACGAAGATAGTATCGAATATCAGCTCCTCATCCGGATACTCTTTCGCGTCGAGGTAGGCATATCCGTAAGCCCCTTTATCGGGCTCTGTATACGTATCGTCGATAACGAAGTATAAATGGTCAGAGCTGTCGATCATGCCCTTGACTTTTTCCGCGAATTCAACGTTTCCGCAGGTGCATTTGAGAGTGTCGCCAACGCTGATATTCTGTGCTTTTGCGAAATCGGTGTCTATCCAGATACCGCTCATTTCAGGCTGATATGGAGTTCCCTCAGAGAGGAGCATACGCGAGATATCGTTCTCCTCGATGAAGTTGAATTCCATTTTCTTTTCGCCGCCCGGGATACTTACCTTGCCGTTGAGAGCAGTGCGGAACTCAGCGTTTTTAACCTCCGGAAGATTCTTTACAGCGGCAAGGTCGTCGTTGGTAAAGCCTTCGGAAGAGACATTGATGTCGGCGAAATTCGTATCTGAAAAGTATTCATTCACAGAGTTATCAGTGCCGGAAATTTCAGCCTCGAACGCTGTCATAATAAACATCGCGAGGAAACACATCACGAAAATAGCGGTAAACTGAACTGCGCTGTGTCTGAGGTCACGGAGCAGTTTTTTTCTGAGATTCTTTTTCATGAACTACCACTCCAGTTCGTCAGAGTTTTTTGGTTTTTCGTTCACGATAACTTCCTCGACGGTACCGTTTTTGACCATTATCACCTTGTCAGCAATTTCGGCGAACATATCGTTATGTGTTACCATTACAACTGTTCTGCCGTGAACGCGGCTCTGGTCCTGCAAGAGCTTCAGGACTTCCCGTCCGGTATTTGTATCGAGAGCACCTGTAGGTTCGTCACAGAGGAGGAGCTTCGGCTTCTTGGCGATAGCACGCGCAATTGAAACACGCTGTTGCTGACCGCCTGAGAGCTGAGAGGGGAAATTGTTCCTGCGTTCAGCGAGTCCAACCATTTTGAGTGCCTCGAGCGAATCCATAGTATCGAGTCCGAGGTCATTCATTAGGTCAACATTCTCATAAGCCGTCAGAGTTGGTATGAGGTTGTAAAACTGGAAGATTATTCCCACGTCGAGAGCGCGGAACTCTCCGAGTTTTTTGTCATCGAGAGCTGTTATCTCCTTGCTTCCGAAGAATATCCTGCCGCTTGTGGCACTGTCAAGTCCGCCGAGCATATTCAGGAGCGTACTTTTTCCTGAGCCTGAGGGACCGAGAATTACAACGAGTTCACCTTCCAGGATTTCAAGATTTACGTGCTTCAGTGCTTCGTAAACTACCTGTCCTGTTTTATATATTTTCCCGACATCTTCAAACCGGATTATAACGTTTGCTGCTGCATTTTCAGTTGTCTTTACCTGTTTCAATGTTTAGTCACCTCCAGTGTTTCGTTGTTTTTCAAAGTAAAAGCCGAAGCCCGTGAATAGGCTTTATTCACGGGCATATATCAGCAGATAGTGGCGCAGTGAATACAATACTGTGTTACTACGAATATTAAGATTATATGCGGCTATATATATATTGTATCATGCTTTTCGCTAAAAGTTGTTAACAATAGATTAAGTTTTGTGAGATTTCAATATCATATTGGTTGTCCGTTGAAGTATTGAGTGTCCCGTATTATAAAAATACTCCTCTATCAAATGCAGTTCATTGCCTCGAGCATTTTTTCCTTTTCCATGCCTATGAAATCAAGCATCTCCGCCTTAACGAGGCGGAGATTATATGGGTATGTCTGGGACGGCGAGATCAAGTATAGGATAAATACATATTTGTGTTAATTCAAATAAAGTGCTTATATACAAATTGTATATCCGATTTATTTGTAAACGAGCTGTTGTTAGTTATTAACAAAATATCAATTGGCAAACTTGAAAAATATGTTATAATGATAAATATTAAAAATAAACGATCATTGAAAAAGTGTTGAAGGCCATGCTTGAACGAGGTAAAGGCAATTTTTGCATCTGCGGTCATAACAGCACGATATATGCAGAAATCTTCAACGACCTTGACCAGATACAGATTGGCGATGAGATGTATCTCGTTGATAACGATGCAAACAGGACAAAATACTTATACATCGTGACGGAATACAAAACTGTTGAGCCGAATCAGGTCGAGGTTCTCAATGATTACGGTGATAACAGGCTCACAGTGATCTCCTGCACCGATGACGGAAAACAGCGGCAAGTAGTTGTCGGCATACTGAAAGAATAAAATACAAGGCACTCTGAATCGTTCGGAGTGCCTTCCCTTTTTTCAGAGGATCGCTTTCCCATAATCATCATAAACAGGGATGCAGATTATACTATGGAAACTGTAAAGAACTATCAATACTCTTTCCGGTAATGAGCTCGGATTGCAATGAATCATATCAGCCTTAATCTCCTGCTATCGCATAGAAGAACATGATCATCCATCTGAGTATTACATAGAAAGAAAAAGCGCTGTCTTAATATTCTGATACTGAATTCTTATCAGATACATTAAGGCAAGCGCTTTTAATTTTTAAAAAGATTTCCTATGAAACTACTTACGCTTTCGCTCAGGAAAACGCTCGTAGTATTGCTGCTTATCATCGTACATTCTCTTATCGGCAATACTCATAGCTTTTCGTATATCAAGAGTGCTATCAAAATAGCAGTATCCCAGTGAAAAGCTGACTTCCTGATAATCTGACTGGTATACCTTTAGCTTTTCAAGAGTATCATCTAAAGTTTCCTTTGAAATATCATAAGCAAGTACCATGAATTCATCTCCGCCGGCACGATAGATATCACTTTCAGGGAAAGATTCTTTTAAAATTGCAGCCGCTTTCTTAAGGAGTTTATCGCCGTTTGCATGACCACCATTATCATTTGCCTGCTTAAGTCCATTAAGGTCAACAAACAGTACAGCAGTATTCTCAGAAAGAACCTCCTCACCGCTGATGATACTGTCAACTTTCTTGTTCATAGCATTTCTGTTCTGTACTCCGGTAAGCATATCAACTGAGCTCATAATTCTCAGTTTGTTGACAAGATGATTGTTTGAGATCTCAGAAGCTATGAAAAATGAAGTACTTTCGAGCACCGCCCGGATCTGCATTGTCTTTTCAACGTTGAAATTAACCGCCCAAACATATCCAAGTGTTTCACCATTATACTTCAGGGGATATAGTATAATACTCGTTATATTCACCTTTCTAAGAGAATCACACCAGACAGGATTGCGTTCATTAAGAACATCCATGTCATTTTCATTCTGTATTATCAGACATGTGCTTCCCGCGATAGCGTCATCCCATGTTTCTATAATATCAAAGAAATCATCATATTTGTCGTTGAAATACTTTTCAAGCGAAAAGTCAGACAATGAGGAAGCTGTAGAGTGACAAAGAACAGAAAATCTACGCTTTTCCATGTCTGTCAGAATAAGGGCTGCGTTGTCCGCCTCACACATTTTCCTGATATCATTAACAACTTCCTGCATAGAATGAGCAAAATCATTTGTATCACGAAGCTTTATACATGTTTCAAGAACAGAAGCAGAAACTGTTGCATCTATATTAGACATACGTCTGCTGCTAGCATAAGGCGTGAGCTCCTGGGAATAAGCCAAATAGTAAGTATCATCAGTATCAACCGCAACAGGCATCATATACATATCCACCCAGAAATCATATCTTTCAGGATGTATATATGTATGGAAAGGCTTTTTACGGACTGCGCATCTGTAGCACGCGTCCTCAAAATTCAGGTCCTTAGGGATATATCTCTCATAGGGTGAATCAGGGATGAACTCATTCTTGAGCATTCCGGAAAAAGCTATATTATCCGGATTCTCAATAGAATTTACATATGCCTTGTTCCCGCACAAGATACGTATATTCCCATAATTTCCATCAGGAAAAACCTGAACAGACATTATACATGTCATCGGCTCAAAGCCGTCAACAAACTGCTGAAAATCCATTTTCCTTACTCCCTCATCATTCCGATATTTCACTTACTAACTTTTCAGCATCCTCAGCTGACAACGGACGCCCCCATAAGAAGCCCTGTATATAATCACAGCCGATACTGTGCAGGGATTCGAGCTGATCAATATCCTCGACGCCTTCCGAAATTACGTCAAGTCCCATAATATGTCCCATTGATATCATAGCAGCAACATACTGTTTGGAGGACTCATTATCATTGATCTTATCTATAAAAGACTTGTCTATCTTCAGAAGATTAGCTGGTATCTTATTAAGATAAGCAAGTGATGAATAACCTGTTCCGAAATCATCGATGGCAAGTTTGATACCGAGATTGCTGAGCTCGTTGATGCACTGAAGTGCCTTATCCGCTGAATCAATAAGAATAGATTCAGTAATCTCAATTTCAAGCTGATTTTCTTTAAGCCCAGTAGTTTCAAGCAGTTCTTTAATCTCATCAATGAAATCATTTTTCATCAGATGTCTGACAGAAGCATTAAGGCTCAAAGTAAGATCAAGTTCAGTTTTGCGAAGAAGTTCACTGAAGAAAGAAGCAGCTTTTCTGAATACCATACTGTCGACTTTGTCTATTAGGCCTACCTTTTCAGCTACCGGAATGAATTCTCCGGGAGAAATCGGAGTACCATCCGTGTCTTTCATTCGCGCAAGCGCCTCAAAGCCTCTCAGTTTCTTATCCATATCATACTGAGGCTGAAGATTGAAATATATCGTTTCATTCTCAAGTGCGGACCTGATCTTATTCTCGACTTCGATGATACGCTCATTTCCTATAATATCTGAAGAAAAACGTAAAATGTGATCACTGCTGCCGGCTTTCTTGATTGCACTCATAGCAGCATTTGCATATGATATAACCGCGTCTGAAGTTCCTGCATCCAGTGGATATTCAGCATATCCAAAGCTCGCGGATACATACAGTTCACACCCCTCAGCGACCAAATGATCACTGAGAGCCTCTGCGTAACGCTCGACAGCGTTACTCAGCTCTTCTTCAGAACTATAGTCCATTATTACTATTATGAACTCATCACCATTAATACGCGTGACATAGTCCGAAGTTGTGGAAGTATAGTCGTCAGAAACAGCTCTCCAGCGCTGAGCTAGTTCTACAAGCACCTGATTGCCGGCTTCAAGTCCAAGAGAATCATTGATGCTCTTGAAATGGTTGATATCTATGGAAACCACAGCAAACTTATCACCGTTCTTTATGAGGTCCGCAATATATTCTGTACATGCTGACCTGTTGGGGAGACCGGTTAGAGAATCAGTAAAGCTCATGTGCTTGAGGCGCTTCAGTACCTTATATCGTGATATATGAGAAGATATGAAAAATGTTGTAAGTTCAATAGTTTCCTTGATTCGTACTGTATTATCCGTATCAAAATTAGTAGCCCATATGTAGCCTAGAAGCTCATTACCCTGACGAAGCGGATAAAGAACAACGCTTTCAACTCCGGCTTCAACCAGTGTGAGATACCATGGTTTATTGACCCTGCTGTAATACTCCATGTCACTGCTGTTCTTAATGATCGCACAGTCGCCCTCTTCACCGATCATATCTTTCCAGGAAGAAGCAATTTCATAGAAATTCTTAAACTCTGTAACTCTCTTTATGCGGCTGTTATCTCTGAAATTCGTTGCGAGGATTGAATACTGTGATTCCTCGTCATTAATAAGCAGGACTGTACAGCATTCAGCATTGCAGATATGGCGTATTTCTGATATAACATCTTCCATCGCTTTTCTGAAACTGCTGGCACGATGCAGCTTGAAGCATGTCTTAAGAACATCATTTGATGTCTGAGCGTTATACATACTACTGAAAAAACTGTCTCCATTACTGTTGGGTGTGGCCGTATATGCACAGTAGTATGTATCCCCTTCCTGATAATCAAGAGGAGCAGCAAATATATCAAACCACATATCATGATTGCTAAGATGGACGTAGGTACGCACCTCTTCCTTCAGAACAGCACTACGATAGCATACATCCTCAAAGTTCCTGTTTACAGGGAAATACTTATAATACAATGAACCAGGGACAAACACATCATCTTTATCTGAATGCTCGCCGGTTCTTTTACTGATACGATAATCGATTATATCAAGATATTTTTTATTACAGGCAACGAGCCGAATATCGCCGTATCCGCCATCAGGAAGCTTTTCAACTGATATCAGGGCAGTAGGAAAATAAAAAGCATCAACAAATTTCTGTCTATCCATGTTTGTCTCCTTTCCATAGTTATTAAGTGAGGATGTATTATGCATCATTATTACATCTTAATATTTAAAAATATCATTTCAGCAATATTTTTGTATAATATTACATAATAATTATAACCCATAACTATGAAAAAGTCAATAAAAAAATTCTTTACAGCCTGAAGCTCCTGTTTCGTTTTCTCTCTGATTCTTTGATTTTTTCCTCTGGCATATCCTCCTTATCGTATGCTCTGTCAGAATTATGCGTATTATGAACTATCTCATTATTCTGGGAAATATCATCATCGTACAGCTTTCTTTTTACTTCATCTTCAAAATCAGAAGACATTCGATCACCTCCATACTTCTTCTTATTCCTTCTGTTTTCTGAGTAAAGAGTTTCAAGCCATTTCCTTTCAGAAATCATGAGGTTTTCATGTTTTATCCTTTCTTCATTCCTGAGTTTTTCCCTCCTTGCCCGTTCATTTCTTATAAGAGCTGATCTTTCCGCTTCCCATCCTGTGATAATAATCTCATCATTCCCTGATTTATCATCCTTATCTTGGCACATAATCATTCCATCAGCTTCTTCCGGAGCTTCATCATTTCTTCTTTCATCTGTGTAAAAATAACAACCTGATTGCTCAGATTCAGATCCATTTGCTCTATTGTCGCAGTCATATCCAAGCGCATCTTTATCTCTGTAAGCATTTCTGTAAGCAGTTTCACCTGAGATATCACAGCATCCAGCTCGCGTTCCGGAACGCATATCATCGACTGTGTTTCCGATTTCTCTGTCAAATTCTGACTGGATGCTTCTAACATTTTTTCTAATTTCAAATTCATTTTCCATATTCTCCTTATAATATCTGTCGTCATGAAGCTTGTTATCTCTGCATTTATGTCCGTCCGGACATGTATATGTAATGAACTTCAGATCATCCTCCCATAAGACATCATAACCTGCATTATTCATCAGCAGAATGAATGACTGCCTGGTAAGAGCGGAAGCCATATTCCTGTTTATCTCACTGATAAGATTTATTTTCCAGCTTTTTGCTTCCATTGCGCAGTGATATTCACTTGATGGTATACCATTGCTTCTCTTGTATCGTTGAGCCTTTTCCATAACCGGGAGACCGTATTTCTGACATATACTGTCGCTGAGATCACGAAGATCACATAGTTCCTTACTGTGCCAGTGAAGTTTTGTTCCCGTTTCCGCGTTAACAGCATTCAGCAGAATGTGTGAATGCGTATGATCCCTGTCAACATGTGTTGCGACTACACATTCATGTCCTTTGAAAGCGTTCTTTGCAAAATCGACCGCTATCTTATTTGCTAGAGCTGGTTCTATCTCATATCCTTTAGGATGTGACTGAACAAAATGGTGATACAGTATACCTCCCGTTTTCTCATATAGATACCTGGTGTTGCTGAATTCCTCGTTGACTGTAACAAGAGAACAGTTTATAGTCGTGACATATTTCTGCTTCTCAGTCTTTTCATCCTGACAGATATATTTGATGCATTTGCTGTCACTGCTTTTAGTGCTGGTAATGATAGGTTTCAAAATAGCCATTATTTCATCTCCTTTATAAGCTTTCCGATGTTTTCCGTTATCTTTATCTGCCCTTTAATAACAGGCTCAAGATCAGCATCAGTAAGCATGTTCTGATTTGCCAGATAGATTACTTTGTCCAGCTGCATTCCTATAGCTTTCTGCTCAGCTATAATGGAACGGATAAGATCAGCATCAGCTACTTTCTTGTTTCTTACGCATCGAAGAATAAACTCTCCGGTGCTCATTCCGAACATTTTTGCTTCATCAAAGACAAAACGCTTTTCCTCCTCTGTCACAATAGCTCTTAATTCTTTGTTTTTCATATTCATAAGATTTCCCTCCTCCTGTTTTGAATTGAAAAGAGACGTCGTGAAGACAGAAGAAACATATCATCGTCCTTTTAATAATATCTTGTTTTCACGGTTCGTTCTAAATCTCCTCTGACGTCCCTTCCACGAGTATATTAGCACAGAATTCAATGTGATAACAGTTACAAAAAATGAAGGCTCATTTTTGTACATCTCTTTGCTGAATGAGACATTCAAGCAAGCGGCTTAGTGCATTCAGTATACCAAAGCATTGATTTGTGTGATGAAACCGTGTTGATTTGGTCAAAATTAAAAAAATTACCTTTACTTTTCGTAAAGGTAAAAGAAAAAATTATATATATTTTTTGATTCATTACTTACTATGCCAAAAACAAAAAAAGAACTGCTCCGGACTACGGCTAAAAAAGAGCCTTAGGAAACGGAACAGTTCTCTCTTACAAAACTAGTAAAAGATGGACTATACATATTCTCGCTTTTTCATGTATTCTCTGACGAGCGCATACATAAGATATCCTACAAATGCACCTGCAGTATTATTGATTACATCATCAATTTCTGTAACTCCTCTGCCTGTTATGTACTGCATTATCTCAATGGATGAAGACAATACAAAACCAGAGAACACAGTTAATGGAAGGGACTTGAATCTTTCAGAGATCAACGGGAACAGAAAACCGAAAGGGACAAGCATGAGAACATTCAGGAAAATCTGCATGAACCAGAATCTGTGGTTAGGCTGATGAAGAAACGCATCAAATTCTCTGAAAGGAATTAGAATAACACCTCTGCTGTCAGGATTTCTGAGAATCATAGTCTCTCTGACTATAAAGGTCAAAGTGAATACAGCACAGATATATACCATGAAAATAATACGTATTATATTTGTTCGGTTAATTCTCATGCTTATTCACCTCCATATTCTTATTCATACTTAGATTATTCAATCTTGTTTATTATGCCAGAAAAACACATTATCGGTATCAAAAACGGCCTGAATTCGACGTTTGATAATATCTAGTATACCACAAATGGAAAAGTCTGTCAAACCTCATACCTTACTGAGTTTGAAGCAAGTAGTATTGACGTAATACCTTCTAGATGGTATAATCATTATAGAATATAATATTTAGCCACCTTTGAAAAAATATCTTTTTCAGGAGGAAAATTAATGATTTTATATCACGGAAGTAATATGATTGTTGAAAAGCCATTAGTAAATATAGGAAAAACATCAGTAGACTTTGGACAGGGTTTTTATCTAACATCAGACTATGAACAAGCAAAACGATGGGCAAACCAAGTAAAAATAAGAAGAGATAATGGAACAGCTTATATTTCTGAATATGAAGTCGATGATCAAGAGTTTCAAAAACTAAAAATACTATGTTTCAAAGAAGCTGATACTGAATGGCTACATTTTGTTTCAGATAACAGAAAACGTATCTATAATGGTACATCATATGATGTTATAACGGGACCGGTAGCCAATGATAACACCATGCCTGTAATTAACATGTATTTAAGTGGTTTTATTGATGAAGAATATGCTATCAAACGGCTTCTTCCACAAAAGCTCAAAAATCAATACGCTTTTAAAACTGAATCGGCTGTTAATCTTCTTAAATTCAGGAGGGCTATAATATGCGAAAAATAATGAGTGAAGTGCTTCATTACTATGACAAAACTGTAATTGAAATGATTATGAATAAATATGGATATTCTGCTGAAAAGGCCATGGATTGCTTTCTAAAATCTAAAACTCATGACATGCTTGAAAATGAAGAAATGTTTCTGATGGAATTTGGATGTCCTGCAATCTTAGATATTTGGGAAGCTGAACAGGTTACTGGTGATCCACGAAATTCAGTATATATAAGGTGTGATTAATATGACTCCAGAACAAGATTTTTTTATTTATCTATTAGAAAGCTATTCACGATACAAGGATCTTCCGACTTCTTTTGTTCTTCAAGAACTTGATGATCTAGAATTAACGAATCTAATATGTAATGACATGTACTGGCGTTATCATACTGAGGCTATAGAAAATGCATTTGAAGATATTGATAAGTTAATAGAAGAAAAAAAGAACAAAATAAAACATTAGCGAGGCCAAGTAACTAAAATCAAAGATAGAAATGTCACTGTTGTAGGCCATATTTGTAATACATAATGTCACTCGCAATTCAATTCATATATTACGTTATAAAAACCTTGGTATCGCCGTTTAGAAGGACGACGACGCCAAGGTTTTTATGTTTTTTTCATCAAACTCGGGTTATACCACAACTGGAGTATTCTTTCAAAATTCTACACTTCCTGACCTTATATCAAGTAGCGCCAACGTAAACTGTAGAATTTGCATAAGTGGCGGCTTGCTACTTTGTTTAAATTTAACATCATATTTACTTTTGCAAAACATCAGATTTCCGCGTAAAATAGCCATACGCCGCACACTGTAATACAATTAGTATATTTGTATTACAAGTTGACAAAGAGACGAATTAATGCTATTATTATACTTAAACGTAGGGTTTTACGTTTATATGAAAAGTCGCATATCTAAATGCGTCAAAAATCTAATCGAAAGGAATGAAATGATTGAATCTTTCAGGACGTAAGAAAAAAGCAGTGTCTGTATTTCTAAGTTCTGTTCTGGTTTTAAACACAGCTGCTATGATTCGCTTCAAAGCAAGCAGTGTTTCACCAGTTGAAGCAAGTGAGCTCAGAAATGGTATCATTGAAAAGGCTGTAAGCTATCTTGACTCAGAAAAGAATTCTGATGGAAGCTATGGTAACAGTAACCTTGTTAATGATACTACTGAAACTCTTATTGCTCTAAGAGCTGCTCAGAAAGAAACAGACCCTACAAGTGAGACTTGGGTCACAGACTCTATTTCATTCAAGAATACAGATATGACAGCAAGACTGTCTGCAGCCTCTGCAAAATCTGAATATCTTGAAAAACTTGAGAACAAGCAGAATACCGACGGTGGTTTCGGACTCTATCCAGACTACGCAAGCGATATACTTGATTCTGTACTTGTTCTTGAAGCAATCAACGATACAGCATACTCTGGAAACAAGATTTCAGGTATCGGGATCTGCACGTATCTTCTTAATTCAGCCAAATCGAACGGAAGTTATTCATATACTGAAGCAAGTGACAGTGATGATATACTCACTTCCATGGTCGTATATAATGTTGGAAGATACCTTTCTTCCAACAATTATGAATTAACTTCATTTGAGGCTCCGATTACTTATCTTAAGAATATTGAAAACAATAGTTATAAAGATGAGGACATAAAGGAAACTCTTTACAGATGCCTCGCACTGCAGTCAGTTAATGAAGAAATGGATCCTCTAAAAATAGTAAGTAAAATCGCAGAAGTTCAGAAATCTGACGGAAGTTTCGCAGAAGATATTGAAACTACATCTGTTGCAATAAGACTTCTGCAATCTATTGATCTGGATAACAAACTTATTATTAGGAATTTCGAAACACAACTTAGTGATACTAAAGGATCCAGCAATAGTTCAAACAGTATTTCAGTTGACTCCGTAATCGAGTATTATAGCAACTATGATACAGAACTCGAAGTAAAAACCACTGCATACAGCGATCAGACACCATTCTATGAAAACTCTGTAAAAGCTTCATGCCCAGCAGATGGTAAAAAAGTCCATGTTGCTGCCGGTGAATTCATACTTGCTGAGCCTGATGGTTCTGAAATCTATGTAATTGTTGAACTGTATAACGATGGAAAACTTGTAAAGAAACAGAAACATAATATCAACATAACCGCTTTTATTCCAAAGCACTCAACAGAGATATCGAACCTCTCGGTTGAGCTTGACACCAAAACTGCGGTATCCGGCGTGGAAACAGAAGTAGGTGTGCTTTACGACCTGTTATATGCGACAAATGTTGACTACGATATCACAATGAAGACCATTGTTACAAAGAGCGGAAAGGAAGTTATCTCCAAGACCGAAGACGCTGTTCTCACTCCGGACAGCAATAATCTCAAGGGCACTCCGCTTTCATTCAACCCTGACACTACATCGGCAGGCGTTTATGATATCACCGTAATATGCATTGACGGTGATAAGGAACTATGTCGAAGAAGTACGGAGTTTAGAGTCATTGAAGCTCCAGTCATAGAAGAGAAGAAATCGGAAGATGAGCAGACGTCAGAAGAGGAGCAGACATCGGAAGATGAGCAAACATCAGTAGAGGAAAAGACTCAGTTTGAGGTGACCTGGTTCGGACCTATTCTCAGTGATTACTTTATATATGCTGGAAATGAAACTGAGATCAATGCTGGTGCGGAGGTTAACTACTTCTCAAACGGACCTTTTTCAGGAAAAATAGAAATGGATGTCTACAAAAAGGATGAACTCGTAACTGAAACATCATTCGACATTACGCTTGAAAAAGGTGAATTAACCTACTATGACGGCAAGGCTATATACCCGATTTACAAGAGCGGAGACAAAATCTCATTCACAGTAAAGAACGTAGGTGAATACACTGTCAATGCAAGACTCTTGGATTCTGAAGGTAATCTTATTTCAGAAGGCAAGAGAACACTCAAAGTAGTTGACAGACCAGTTCAGGATCTTATCCTCAACAGCTCAGTAAACACTGAAAAAGAAAACATGGTGGATCTATCTTGGAATGACATAAGCAATGACATAAGCGATGTAGCCCTGTTTGCATCCAAGGCAGGTAGGGCTGGGCTCCAGTTCTTCTACTCCATGCCTGGCAGCACCGGCGGCGCCATCTATATGAATGCCCGGTGCTACAACGCCTCCATCTCCGATGCCCT
>JAGCYM010000058.1 GCA_017960805.1 Ruminococcus sp. | reverse complement strand
TAAAAAGAATCATAATTTAATCGAAAAATATAAAGTAAAAATATCTATAATGGTTCCTCAAGGTGGGGAGGTAGGTATAAAACCTGAAAATGGATACAGATCTATTTCTACACCACAAATTATATATCCTAATCAAGTTGATTCATTTTCATATTTAAATGTGGGCTTTTTTGATTCTGAAATAGAAGCAACAAATCTTGTAAAATACCTATGTTGTAAATTTACAAGATTTCTTATCAGAACAACATATTCATCTGTTCATGTTTCAAAAGAAAATTTTTGCTTTGTACCTCTTTGGGATTTTCATAGAGAATGGACAGATAAAGATTTATATTCTTATTTTGATCTAACATCAGATGAAATAGAATTAATAGAAAAAACTATGCGACCAATGGAATTAGGCGGTGAATAATATGATCGAACAGGAGTTTTTCCCTCAGCGCCCCTCGGCAGTACCTTCCATATACGCTTTCCGGCTCAATGATGTTGCCAGTCACAACGGCTACATAAAGGTCGGCTACACCGACCGTGACGTAAAAACCCGCATCCGTGAGATAATGCACACAAGCGGCGT
Organism: Ruminococcus sp.; assembly: GCA_017960805.1. Taxonomy (GTDB): domain Bacteria; phylum Bacillota; class Clostridia; order Oscillospirales; family Ruminococcaceae; genus Ruminococcus. The sequence continues at coordinate 3,087 of JAGCYM010000058.1, read as the reverse complement.
TCCGTACACGATCCTGTGGTCGGATTCGGCTATGCGTCCCGACGGTTCGTGCTTTACAGACCATGATGTTCACGCTATACTCCGCCGAAACGGATTTCACAGGCTCTATGAAGGCGAGGACGATAACGAGTGGTACGGCTGCTCCGTTGATGATGTAAAGGCGGCAGTCCGAGAGCTTAGAACAGGCGAGATCGCTGACACTCAGCGCACACTCGACTTCCGTATGCGTCCCGAACAGCACATCGCCGTAAAGCGAACTATGGAGTATTTCCGAAAGGCGAAAGCTGATGAGCCGGACCGTGCACCGAAGTTCCTGTGGAATGCTAAAATGCGCTTTGGCAAGACCTTTGCGGCGTATCAGCTCTGCCGCAAAATGGGATTCAAGCGGATACTTGTGCTGACATTCAAGCCTGCGGTGGAGTCCGCATGGCACGAAGATCTTATGACGCACGTTGACTTTGAAGGCTGGCAGTTCATCTCCAACAAGGACGCTCACAACAATAAGATCGACATGGACACCGCCTACCGCAAGGCTGATAAGTCGAAGCCTATCGTTGTTTTTGGCTCGTTCCAGGACTTGCTCGGCACTAACGAGAATGGCGGTATCAAGGCGAAAAATGAGTTTATACATACCGATAACTGGGATATTATTATCTTCGACGAGTACCACTTCGGAGCTTGGCGTGAGAATGCCAAGAAGCTGTTTGAAAATCCCGACGACGAAGCTGATGCCGACTTCGATATGGAGAAGTACCAGCAGGAGGAAGCAGGCAATGCCTACAACGAGAGCTTTCTTCCTATAACTACGGGACATTACCTGTTCCTGTCGGGTACACCGTTCCGAGCAATAAACAGCGGCGAGTTCATCGAGGATCAGATCTATAACTGGACATACTCCGATGAACAGCGTGCAAAGCACGAATGGAAAGGTTCGGGCAATCCTTACCTTGCGCTGCCGAGAATGGTTCTTATGACTTATAAGATACCTGAGAGTATCCGCCAGATCGCACAGCAGGGAGAGTTCAACGAGTTCGACCTGAATGTATTTTTCTCCGCAAAAGGCAAGGGTGCGGAAGCACATTTTGTATATGAAAACGAGGTGCAGAAGTGGCTTGATCTGGTGCGAGGTGCATATCTTCCCTCCAGTATTGATGATCTGAAGCTCGGACAGGACAAGCGTCCGCCTATGCCGTATTCCGATACAAGACTGTTGAATGTATTGTCGCATACGCTGTGGTTCCTGCCGAATGTTGCGTCGTGCGAGGCTATGTATAACCTCTTGCAGCAAAAGCAGAACGCCTTCTACCACGATTATAAGATTAACCTCTGTGCAGGCTCAAAGGCTGGAATCGGACTGGATGCAGTTGCACCTGTTATCAGCTCAATGAAAAACCCGCTCGAAACAAAAACTATAACGCTGTCATGTGGTAAGCTGACCACAGGCGTTACTGTAAAACCGTGGACGGGAATATTCATGCTGCGTAATCTCAAAAGTCCCGAAACTTACTTTCAGGCGGCATTCAGAGTTCAGTCGCCTTGGGTGATAACTGCCGAAAACGGCGAGGCTGAGATAATGAAACGCGAATGCTATGTTTTCGATTTTGCCCTTGACCGCGCACTTCGTCAGATCTCAGACTACTCATGCAGACTGAACGTGGACGAGTCAAATCCTGAGAAGAAGGTTGCGGAGTTCATCAGCTTCCTTCCTGTCCTTGCCTATGACGGCTCGACGATGAAAGCTATCAATGCACAGGATGTACTTGATATCGCCATGGCTGGTACATCAGCAACACTTCTCGCCAAGCGTTGGGAGTCGGCTCTGCTTGTGAATGTTGATAATGATACGCTGCAAAGACTTATCAATAATAAAGATGCCCTCGACGCACTTATGCGTATCGAGGGATTCAGAAGCCTTAATCAGGATATCGAAACTATAATCAACAAATCCGAGGCAGTTAAGAAAGCTAAGAAGGAAGGCACAGATAAACTCACTCCCAAGGAGAGAAAAGAGCTTACCGACGAGGAAAAGGAATACAAGTCACTCCGCAAGCAGATACAAGAGAAACTCATCAAGTTCGCAACCCGTGTGCCTGTATTCATGTACCTTACCGACTATCGTGAGCGTTCGCTGAAAGATGTTATCACTCAGCTGGAACCAGGACTTTTCAAGAAAGTCACAGGACTTGATGTCAAGGACTTTGAGCTGCTGTGCTCCATAGGTGTATTCAATGCGAGCCTTATGAATGACGCTATATTCAAGTTCAAGCGTTATGAAGATGCCAGCCTTGTTTATACAGGCATCGATAAGCACGAAAGCGACGAGATCGGTGGTTGGGATACTGTTATCCGCCGTGAGGAATACGAGAAGCTATTCTATAATCAGCAGGCAACTATGGACGCTCCTGAAAGCAATGAGTCTCCAGCAGACACTATTGCCGCTGCCGTTACTGTAACTCCACCAAAACAGGAGCTTGTTACTGCACAGTACGGCATACCTACTCCTGACAGTAAGCCTAAGAAGCCTTCTGCTCCTGCAAAAACTGAAGCCGAATCCTTCGATGTTTCAAAAGTTAAAGTCGGAGTTAAGGTGTCACATAAGATGTTCGGTGTCGGCACTGTTGTCAAAAAGTATAAGTCCAATAAGTATGTTATAGTTCACTTCAAAGACGGCGAGAAACAGTTCTTGCTGCCTGATGCGTTTACTAAGGGATTTCTTGATTTGGTATAAGTAAAAAGCTGCTATGTACATAATCGTATATGGCAGCTTTTTCAAACAAATGACAATATAAACAATAAGAATCACTTGCTACAACTTGGTATCATTCGATATACATTCTTAAACTCATATAATGGAATATCGTTTTTGTCACCATAGATAACAATCTTGATGTTTGAATTTAATGTCACACCACTACTATTCAACGTACAGAGCATACATCTAAGTAATGACGTTGCATCTTTCGGACCATCTTCAAAACGAGTTATTCCTGTTCCTAAAATCGGTAATACGATGTCATTTGCAGCATAGGTAGCGTCAATTCCACTCCACATTTTCATGAGCATATTTTCATAATCTGCCATAGATGT
>JAGCYM010000057.1 GCA_017960805.1 Ruminococcus sp. | reverse complement strand
TTGATCGAGATCAGCGAGCCTGTTTCGATATAGTCGTATCTGCCGTCGGCAACGAGGTACTTGATACATTCTCTCGCTTTAGGATACATTTGCACCTCGTCAAAGATTATAAGCGACTCACGCTCATAAAGTTTCACGCCGTAATATGTGGAAAGAAGCATGAAGAACGTATCGAAATCGTTCATGTACTTGACAAAAAAGTCCTTGACCTCATCGGGACACTTGGCGAATTCTATGATGATATAGATCTTATTTTCATTTTTGCCGAACTCCTCGCATATCGTTGACTTTCCGATTCGTCTTGCACCCTCGATAAGAAAGGCTTTTTTACCGTTCAGCTCGTTTTTGAGAGTCAGCAGCTTGTTATACATTTTTCGTTTTAGTATCATAATTACGCCTCACTCCATAATACGCAGGTTTAAGACTGTTTGTATATTCCTGAATACGCAGGTCTATAATGCATCCTAAATCCCATTATGCGCAGGTTTATGATAATTATACTATATGAAAGCGAAAAAGTCAATGTACTTGTCAAGAAAAGTAGACACCAGCCATATTTTTAGCATTTATTCTTTTTCAAAAGTAGACACGATGTCAGGAATGTTCAAAATATTATTCTTCATGTAGATAATCTACTTTTATATTGATTTCGCTAATTGAATTGATTATAATATTTATAAGATTATGTGAAATAGATAAGCAAAGGATATTATTTGAGAAAAACAAAGAAAAACAGATAGATTTCTATATGTACTTTTTGGAATCTGTCTGGATATTTCAATATCTAAAGACAGGGGGAATCATCAATGAAACACTCATTTTGTAGCAAGATCTTTTCTCTTGCAACTGCTGCAATGCTCTCAAGCTGGGCAGTGCCCGCAGACTGTATCAGGCAAATAACAGCATCAGCACAAGAACACGAAGCAGATTCAATGACGGATGTTTACGATAACGAGTCAGCTGTAAGAGTCGTTATCAGTCTAAAAGAACCCGCACTTATCACACAATTCGATAAAGACATGCTTGGTTCAGATGAGATTACTGATTATGCACGCATAATAGCTAAGCAGCAGCAGCGGGTTCAAGAGCAGATCATGGAATTCTATCCGGAACTTGATGTCGGAGCCAGCTATAATGTGCTATTGAATGGTTTTGCCTGCTCTCTCCCGGAATCACTCTTTGTTCAGGTTCAGAACCTTGATGAAGTGGAATCTGTTGACGTGCTACCGGAGATTACTTTGCCAGAAATGTCAAATGCAGCTTCACTAAGCGGACTGACTCAATTCATGGAAAAAACCGGATGCACCGGAGAGGGACAGGTTGTCTGTGTAATTGACACTGAACTCTATGCCTACCATCCAATGTTTACTGCCCTGCCGGATGATATTGAAACCAAACTCTCCAAAGAGGATGTTACAGAGATCATCCAAAGCGGAATGCTGCATAAAGAACTTGACCCGGAAAGATCTTATCTGAGCAGCAAGGTTCCGTATGCAGTAGATTATGTAGATACGGATCCCTATGACAGTCTGCCGGATCTGAACAGTTATCATGGTACTCACGTAAGCGGAATTGCAGTAGGAAATTCTTTTGTCAACAGTGATGGAAGGACAATTTCCGGCATGGCACCGGATGCACAGCTTATATTTATGGCTGTCAGCAATGGATATTATGTCAATGACGAAGTAGCTCTGCAGGCACTTGAAGATGCTGTTGTTCTGCAGGCTGATGTCATCAATATGAGCTGGGGAAGTGTTATGGAATATTATAAAGATAATATTTTCGCAAGAGCTCTCGATGCAGCGGATAAAGCCGGTATAACTATCTGTACTTCAGCAGGCAATTCTGATAACGGTACAGGCTCTCTGCAGCGTAACAATTATCCTGAAAGCCCGGACATTGCCACAATAGACCATAAGGCAGAAGCCGGAAGCAATTTGTTTGTGGTTGCTTCCGCAGACAACAACACGACTTATGAACGTGGAATACTCAGATTCGAAGGCGAAGACATACTCTACCTTCCATCTGTCTCCGATAACGGTATTCCTCATTTCCTTACAGATACACTTCCGGTCGGAAGTTACGAATATGTATATTACGATGATTTCAATGCGGATGATTTATCTGAAACGAACCCTGAGGACCTCTCCGGCAAGCTTATGCTGATAGAGCATTCTTCCGTGGATACATACGGAGTTGCAAACGGTGCTTCAGCGAGAAATGCTGCAGGTATTCTTCTCGTACACGATGCCGCTTTTGCTGCAGGTGCTTCAGCTGTAGTCTGCTATGGAACTGAAATGCCGATTGCATTTATCTCGTCAGAAATCTGCACTCGTCTGCTCAAAGCTGAAAGCAGGATTATTGAGAATCCTGGCTCCAAGATCGAGCAGACTGCAGAAAACAAGATAAGCTTCTACACATCCTGGGGACCAGGCAACGCACTGGATCTGCGTCCTGATATCACAGGCATTGGCGGTTCAGTAGAATCAGCATATTATGACAATGATACAGAGATCATGTCAGGTACCTCTATGTCATCTCCTTATGTTGCTGGTTCAGCGGCGGTGGTACGACAGTATCTGAAGGAGCAGGGAATCGAGTTAAGCGGAAGTGAGCTTACTAGATACGTCCGCATACTAATGATGAATTCCGCTATTCCATTTGAAGAGAACGGACTACTCGTAAGTCCGCGTCAGCAGGGCGCAGGACTTGTATCCCTGGAACGTCTGATGCAGACCAAAGTGGTTATGACAGGCGCGGAAAATGACGCTAAAGTCAATCTCTATGACCGCATAGGTGATTCATTCTCCTTTGATGTGACACTGAAGAATATAAGCAGTGAAGATGTGACCTTCTCCAACGCAAAATTATGTCTGACTACAGATGATACCTCTGTCGATGAAAAATCCCAGCTGACTATTATCAATGGAAAGCAATCATTGAACTGCACTGCAGATCTGAGAGGTCTTTCAACAGTGAAAGCCGGTGATTCCTGTACAGCAACAGTACGTGTTACACTTGATCCCGCACAGACTTCTGAAATATTCAAAGTATTTAAATACGGTTTCTTCATTGACGGATTCCTGATGCTTTCCGGTGCAGAGAACAGCTCAGATATTTCCATTCCGATCTGTGGATACTACGGCGACTGGGCGCAGATTCCTATCTATTCAACAGATACAAAGATGCTGATCTCTGAGGCTGAAGGATGTTCTTCTTTCCTGGCACTCCCTCTCAGAGAAGCATTCCCGATCATTGAAAGGATCCTGGCCCGCGCTTCAAAAGAGGAAATTGATCAGGCACTTAAAAATGACATGCTTCCTTCCCTCATAATCAAATACTGGACTAAGGAAGAAGATCATCTCCTTGAACGTGGACACGGTGATGGGTGGATCTCACCTAACGGTGACGGAATGCATGATAGTTTAAGCTGCTTCACTTTTGAAATAAAGCGACAGGCAATGGCTCATTATTCAATCCTGGATTCAGATAATAATGTTCTGTTTGAAAATGAATACAAAATGGATCCTCCATTAAATGAAAAAGGAGCATATATTTTCGAAAAGCCGCTCACGACATTGCCCATCCGTAAATTTGATTATTCCCAACTTCCGGAAGGTGACTATAAGATCAGCACGGATATGTGGATAAACTATCCTGACGCTGAAAAACATCCGCAGAATCTGGAGATACCATTTAAGATTGATAAGACACCACCTGATATGAACTGCAGCATTGAACAGGATGGTGACAAAACCTACCTTAACATAAATGCAAATGACACAGGCGAACTGGACTGTGTATTCCTCACTGCGATGTGCGCAGATGAATCACGCCGACAGAAGGGCATCACTCCGCTCGACATACTGGATCTTTTCAGCGTCTACTCCGGCGGTTCAGCTGGTTCTGAAGGCATAACCCGAACCAATCCTTTGACGTATGTTCTTGCACATATGGCTCCGCAGGGAACCCCTAAGGAACATATCTATAATTATGGTGAGATATTCCCGGCAGATCAGGAAAACACACTTGAAGTCCGCTATGACATCACTGGTCTGACAGACATAACCGTTACAGCAATCGACAGAGCATGGAACTATAATGTTTTCGAGGCTATGAAAGGCGCGGGTATCACACTTAAAGAAGGCCTCTGGATCGATGAAAGCAACGGTTTCATGGAAGTACACGGAAACAGCATGCGCTATGCCGATTTCTACGACGGATCGATAAAGGAATGCAGCTACAAGATTTCCGGTGATGACATGACCATCACAATGCCGGATAAAACCATTGTCCGTAGCCTGTACTACCTGAATGGTGAAAATATTGAATACCGTCAGGATGATATGGATTATCTTGGATTAATGACATACTACAGCAATGAGCTGTACAATAAGATTGAAGACAGACCATTCTACCCTGTCGAAAAAGCATACCCGTTGATGAAGGAATACTTTGAGAAGAACACAGGCCTTCATACAACCGGATATACTTATACAATGGAATCTCCAATTTCTTGGGATGTAGTATTTGATACGGAAGAAGATGTCCCGCTAGGAGAACGTATGATTTCCGCGAATTTGTACAGTGGAATAGCATTCGGATATAACGGACGATTTGATTTGTTCTCAACACCGATCGATGAAATAAAACCAGGAATCTATCATAGTGAAGACGACCCATTTTTCCTCGCATTCAATGAAGATCATATGACCGGAACGATGTTCGTTGCAGAAACCGATATGTTTAAGAAGGCTTTTGAGTTTAATAATCGTGGTTTTTCTTACACGATCTATGATGAAGATCAGATAGTGATTCGGTATGAAGACGGTGAAGTAAGTGAAGGAACTGTATCCATGTCAGATAAAGGTCTGATCAATCTCTTCATGAATCCCTCCGGAACATATCGTCTGAAATGCTTACATACCGATCTGTCTCTTACGGAAAATTTCATGAGCAAATCACAGACAGAGCTCTACATTTCCAAGTATCACGAAGCTGTGACTGGTCAGCCTGCCGTAATTCTTGGAAGCGGTATGACAAGCGAAGGCGAAATCGTTCAGATATTTGAAGGAGAAATACCGTATTTCATTGATCCTTTCACTTTAGAAGGGCATGATGATAAAGGCCGTTTTATCGATTTTACAGATCCTCCTGAGCTGCCGGAAAATGCCAGATCATTAGATACTCTTGCTGAATGGGCTCTTAAAGATTTTTCTGACAAAAGCGGAAGAACTGACTGCGATGCGATTGCAAGGCTCACACCTGATGGTACAGTAGAGATCAGTATTTTTCAGCCATATAATAATGATCAATTCTATTATACTGATGAGCAACTTGATAAAACTATCTACACAGTAGATCCCATTACCGCAAAGGGTAATGACCAGGACCAGAATCCAATTGACCTTCCGCAGACCGGCATCAATGATTTCGCTCAAAAATCATACATGCTTCTTGCATTAATGCTGATTCTCAGTGGATTCAAAATATGCTTCATTACAAAAAAACAAAAGAAGGCTGATTAATAATAGCCTCCATCATCTAAAACTGATATACTCCCCTTAAAGCAGACACACGAAAAAGTGTGAAAAAACTCTGAATTTAACCCTATATTTTGAACTTCAGGAATAGACGGAAGGGAGTTATGTTATTGTAGAAGAGCACCTGAACCAGAAGATTATTTCCAGTACACCTTCCTAAATTTATGTGTTGCTGGTAAAGGGCCAATTCCGATGCCCCGTTCAGGCGCCTTCCTTCAATGGTATTTATCCATATCACGGCAGAATACCCCCACTTCTAAGTGAAGCGAAAGTGGGGGATGAATGCCGTTTTTTATACTAAAACTATTGATAATCAGTAAAATATATACTATAATAGATGCATAGGAAATATCCTAAATCTGAAAGAAAGGAGAAAAGCTATGTATCTTACGGTAAAGCAAAAAGTAAAGCATCTGTCAAAGG
>JAGCYM010000056.1 GCA_017960805.1 Ruminococcus sp. | reverse complement strand
ATACTGACGGACATTGTAGATTGCTTCATTGGCAAGATTTTTCGCTATATGACACAATTCTCTCAAAATGCTGTATTCTTCCTTTGACAGATGCTTTACTTTTTGCTTTACCGTAAGATACATAGCTTTTCTCCTTTCTTTAAGATTTAGGATATTTCCTATGAATTTATTATAGTATATATTTTACTGATTATCAATAGTTTTAGTAAGAAATACGGCATTCATCCCCCACTTTCGCTTCACTTAGAAGTGGGGGTATTCTGCCGTGATATGGATAAAAGCTTTTACCTAAATAGCCCCTTCCGCCAGATGGACCAAGACAATACAATTTTCCCTTGTAATTAACAAAAGTGTATAGCTCATCCATATTGATCAAATCACCGACATTGATATTATCATCCAGTGTGCAAAAACGTTTTTCATAGTATTGTTTTGTCAGGTTATCATTCGTATATACTCCGCGCAGAATAATAATTGAAACAGCGTATACATAATTGTAGTATTCATCAAATAAAGCTCTCTGACCATTTTCTGATGATTCGTTTATAAGCTTTATTATTTCATTATCAGTCATGGATATGCCCCCCTTCAGGTTCAGCAATTATTGCTTTCATTATACACTTACACAGAAGCCATGTAAAGTGTAACAAATTCATTGAAAAAAATAAAAAACTTTTTCAATAAAAAAACCGAATGGTCATTATGCCATCCGGTTCTGTCGATAATATATTTTTTTAGCAGGTCAGTTCTCTGTTATTTGTCAGAGACAGATTCTGATATACAGTCTTCTTTTTTCTCTGTCTTACAACATATATGCAAAAAGCAGTAACTGTTGTGATAAGCTCAGATATAGGGACCGCAAGCCATACCATGCCGATACTATGCAGCAGATATGCAAGGAAAATAGCTGGTATAACAAGGAATGTGCCTCTGAGAAGAGATATAATCTGAGCAATATGCGGTTTTTCATCTGAAGAGAAATAAACAGACATTATTGCGTTAACGCCCATAAACGGCATGAACAGGAAATATATCCTCAGTCCGTTTTCAGCTATACTTCTCATATCACTCTCCCCTGAACTGTTGAATACGTCAACTATCGGTGATGTAAGTGAATAGATCAGAATATATGAGATGATCGCAACTATCACAGAAGTAATAACAGAAAGGCGAAGCAGATACTTGATTGAACTGTCGGCGCTTCTTCCGTGATATCTGCACATCAGCGGCTGAACACCGCTTGAGATACCAACAAATACTGCAGTGAAGACTATCGCGATATTAGCGATAACTCCATAAGCCGCTATTCCTGTATTGCCCATAAGGTGATATATTACAAAGTTGAATACGAATATTACCACGCCTCCTGATACTTCAGTAAAGAAAGCATGAAGTCCAAGAGAAACAATATCCTTGATTATGCTGAGCGAAGGATGCAGCAGTCTGAAAGTAAATGCATTCCATCCTGTGAGGAAATGGAAACTCATGACTCCAAGACTGACAAACGGAGCTATGCATGTCGCAAGAGCTGCTCCTTTCATTCCCATACCCAAGGTAAAAATGAAAACATAGTCAAGAATAACGTTTGCAAGACTTCCGCTCAGTATTCCAGTCATTGCAAGCTTCGGAGCGCAGTCATTGCGCAGGAAGCATACGATCAGGTTGTTCAGCAGGAAAGCCGGTGAAAACAGGAGAATTGTCTTCAGATAATCATGAGAAAGTGCAAAAACAGCTGGATCCGCTCCCAGCAGATGTGTTATCTGTTCTGAGAAGAATATGCCTGCCACTTCAAACAGCACAGAAAGGAATCCGACCGATATAAATGCATTTGTAAATACTTTATCAGTTTCGCTTCGTTCCGTCCTGCAGTACATCATAGAGAAAATGCTTCCGCCTCCCATTCCGAGCATCAAACCGAAGCCGTTCAGGAAGCTGAATACAGGAAGTGAAAGGTTCAGAGCAGCCAGTCCGTCTGACCCCATTCCCTTAGAAATAAAGAAAGTATCGATCAGGATATATATAGAAACGCCTATCGAACTGATAACATTCGCAAATATATACCTGAAGAAATCTTTGCGTATAGTTTTATTGTCCATCTTTAATTGTCTGCCCCCAAGAAATTACATCACAGGGAAATCGAATTATTTCCCTACATATAACAATTTACCATTTTACATGATTATACCGCATTTGTCAAGAAGAGTAAAGATTACTTAAATCATATTCAACGTTACATTTGTCACTTTCCCGAAGCAAATTGTCGATATATGGTAATTTCCTGGCTGTTTTTGGGCGATTTCGGAGCCTGAATACAATTTTCTGAATTTTTGTATTGCATTTTTATATATAGAGTGATATAATATTTATATTCGTATGTTAGGAGGTCATCCAATGAATTGGAGAAAAATTCTTGCTGTCACCACCGCAGTGACGGCAATCGGTGCTTTCACACCGAGTGACATAATTAAACAATACACATCTATGGTTTTTGCGGTTGAAGAAGATGTGGTTACGATCCAGCCTGAATTCAAGTATACCAAAACCTATGATCATCAGGAACAGATAACCAATCCTGATGGTACTACCTCTTGGGAATCATTCTACTGCATGACTATTCTGGGGTTTGAAGGACCGGCTGCAGGAGACATCATTATTCCTGAAGAAATAGACGGACTTGAAGTAAAAAACATATCCTGGGATTTCAGAAACTGTGATTTTTCAAATATTAGATCAATTACGGTACCTAAGTCACTCAGCAGCGGATTAGAAAACATACCAAAAAACATCCGAATTAAGATCGCGGAAGGAAATGTGAATTATTTTATAAGTGACAGTGTTTTGTTCAGACGTGCAACAGAAGGCAGAAACGTAAAAAAGGACGATGGCACATCTGAATATGTCACCTCATTCTATGCAGAGGTTATCGGCTTTGACGGTACCGCTGTCGGAGACGTTGTAATCGCTGATGAAGTTGCCGGAATTCCTGTAAAGGGGATCTCATGGGAATTTCCTTATTCAGATTTCAGCGGAGTAACATCCATCACACTTCCAACAGAAACTCCAAGATCTGCAACCAGTGCAGTATCGCGCATTCCTGTAGATATCAAGCTGAAAAAAGACTGTAAGGAATTTGCGTGCAAAGACGGTGTCCTGTATTCAAAAGAAACTTATAATGTATATGAAAAGCAGGAAGACGGTACACAGAAAAATGTTGAAAAGTACCGCGCGTGGATCATTCATATAAACAGTGACGCCCCTGAAAACCTTGTTATACCTGATGAGATTGATAATTTCCCTATTGTCCTTTTTGATTCCGGAGTTAGTTTCAAAAACATCAAGTCAGTTACGCTAAACAATAACATTGATGAGCTTTCATACATAGCAAAAAATGTTGATGTCATCATTCCTGAGACCAATAAAAATTTCAGAAAAATCGACGGCATAGTTTACTGGATCAATGCAAGAACTGAAGATGTCAAAGATGAGAACGGAAACAAAGTTACTAAGATCATCGAGAAACTGATGGTAGTAGGTTTTGACAGCACTATTAAAGATGATGTTGTTATTCCGGACGAAGTCGGTGAATCACAGATATACGCAATCGACCTCTTCGGTTCCTCATGGAAAGAGAAAGTTACTTCCATTACACTTCCAAAATATCTCACATACCTTGAAACCGATAATATACCTGATTCATGCGGTCTAAAAGTGGCTGAAGGAAATGAAAAATACAGCATAATCGGTGATTACCTTATTGAAAAGAACGGCGACTCACACTGGGATTATGAACAGAATAAATATGTATCTGTAGACAAAGCAATCAAAGTGCTGAAGCACCTCGAAGGAGAAGTTACTATTCCTGAAGGAATCGGCGCCATGTCAGGTGTCTTCAGGAACAATTCTGATATCACTGTTCTGAATATTCCTGCTAGTCTTGTATACATGAACAGCTACTTTTTCTCAAATATGCCTTCACTTACAGCTATTAATGTTGATGAAGGAAACAGTTACTATTTCTCTGTCAACGGAGCTCTGGGCAATCAATACAAATACAGCGGAGATTTCTGGGATGATGAAAAACAGGATTACGTTCCTAAAACCGTTGAATACAAAAATCTCATAGTTATTCCCGAAGGATATGAGGGTGAATTTGTAACTGATGACAGCCTGAACGTGACAGTAAGAGGCCTTGCTTTTGAAAACTGTAAAAAGCTTACTTCAGTAAAGCTGGGTAAAGGGACAGTATTCAACAATGATTTCAAAGGCTTTATCGGATGCGATTCACTTGAAAACATTGAAATGAACGGCGAACTGTACTACTTTGAGAAGAGCTGGATAGATTCAACAAAGTGGTATGATTCTCTTGAGGACGGTTTCATATACAGCGGCACTCAGGCTATTGGTTACAAGGGCGATAAGCAGACCCCCGCTAATGCAACGCTTAAAGACGGAACAACTGCAATGCCCTGGTTCTATTTCTCAGACGGTTCAATCAGCGAACTCAACGTTCCCGCAACTGTTAAGGAAATAGGTGGATACGTTCTCGATCATAAAACAATTTCAGCAGTAAATGTTGATCCGGAAAACGAGGTTTATGCTTCCAAAGACGGAGTTCTCTTCAGCAAGGATATGAAGACACTTAAGTTCTATCCTCAGTCCAAAACTGACGAATCATACTCCATCCCTGACGGAACAGAACTTATAGCAGCATGCGCCTTTGAAGGCAACAACTACTTAAAGCACGTTTCTATCCCAGAATCCGTTGAAATAATCTACGGTACAGGCTGGGGCGGAGCATTCGCAAACTGTAAGTCTCTTGAGGAGATAAAGGTCCCCAGCAAGGTAAAGGATATGGACTGGGGCGAGCTAGACGGATGTAACCTCAAGGTGCTTGATCTCCCTGAAACAATGGTCTGCTACACAGGTCATTACGGAGTAAATCCATGGAGAGACGACTATGAGGTAAAGAAACGTGATGCTTATGGATGCCTTGCTGACTTCGAAAGAATCGTATTCAGAAATCCTGATTGTGATATAAGCGGAGTTTATGACGCGATCATAGTTGGTAAAAAGGGCTCTACAGCAGAGAAATACGCTGCTGACAACAACCTAACTTTCGAACTTCTCGATGACTATGATAAGGCTCAAGCCGCAGCTACAACTACAACCACAACTACTACAAAGCCAACAACAACTACCACCACTACCACAACTTCAATAACTTCTACCCAAACTTCAACAACTGCTCCTGCAACTACTACAACAGCTCAGCCCACTACTACAACAACCACTGCTACAACTACTGCGGCAACAACATCTGCTCCTGCAACTACTACAGCCACAGAAACTCCTTCGGTTAATGATGAGCGTATCGTTGGTCAGTGGTATGTTTACATGATATCTTGGCAGACAGAAAAAGGCTTTACAGATCTGCTTCCGAATGACGACCAATATATCGTTACCTTCAAAAATGATGGTACATTTACTGTGAATACCAAGAATGATACAGGTTATTCAGCAGATTCGGGTACATGGTCTGTCAGCGGTGATGATCTCACTCTTCTCCGTCCTGACGGTGTTTCCGATTCCGCAGTCATTTCAGATTCATGGACCTTCAAGGGAAAGAAATGGATAGTAGTACAGGATAATAAAGAAATCTACCTTGTACGCGGAGGAAGGTTCACTTATCCAGAAACAACAACCACAACTCAACCAACAGCAACTACTACCCTAACTACTACCACAGTTTCTACAACTACTGCAACCACGACTACAACAACTGCAACCACAACTCAGACTACGGCTACTACGACTTCTCGCATGATTTATGAATACGAGGTCTGCGGACAGTGGTATGTTTCCGAGATTACAAATGCCAATGGTGATGTACGGATTCCTGATATCGATTACGAAGTTGTTAAGATCAGCAGCGACCACCTCTGTGTTTATTTTATAGACCGTGCAGATCGTTACTCTGGACATTGGAAGCTCAATGGCAATAAGATCACGTTCTATGAGGAAGGGAATGATAATAGTAACATACACTTTATAATTAATTCTGCTGTGCTGAATGATAATTGTGATGAGATGACAGGTACAAATGAAAACGGCACCATAAAGCTCAGACGCGGAGATTTTGCTATCGATACAACGACTACAACTACTGCTTTAGTAACTACTCAAACACGACCTGATTCGACAACAATTCCGCCTGGAGGTACTACTGCAACTACTGCAACTACTGCTACTACTGCTACCACGACTACAGCAACCACCACAACAGAAGGCAGTACAACGACTGAACCTTCTACAACAACAACAGTTCCAGCCAAGCAAATCTCATTCGGTGATCCGACAGGTGACGGCAAAACAGATGCGAATGATGCGTCATTTACTCTTGTAGAATATGCAAAGATGTCTACTGGCGGTGAATCGACCCTGACTGAGGAAGAGAGAAAAGCGGCTGATGTGAACAAAGACGGCAAGATCGATTCCAAGGATGCTTCACTGATTCTTGCATACTACTCTTATCTCTCAACTGGCGGAAAAGAAAAAATTGATGTATACATCCAAGAAAACAATCTCTAATCTAATATGACTAAAGCCCGTATCCGTTCATGATCACATGACCGGATACGGGCCTTTTTCTATTAAGCTGGAAAACTATTTCAATCGTGCATATGATCAGCCGCAGTCCCAGTGATAGAGAACATTGGAGAAATCACGTGCTCTCAGTTCTTCAGGTGTGCAGAGGAACACACACATTCCCATATCTCCCCACATCATATGTGATTCCCCATCCTCACATTGGGAGTCAAGCTGAAGAAGCAGTACTGTACGATCATCATCCGCAGAACGTGGATCATTCTGAGTAAAGCCAGGATATCCACCGATCTTATTACCCGAGCTATCCATTTCTTCCCAGATCATCTCACCGATATCATCTCCGAGATCATCAGGATGTTCTATAGCTATTTCACTATTCCTGGAATTGTATTCTTCTGTGAAAAAAGGAGCAAAACTTGAGTTGCAGGCTGGCATAAAATCACCTGCATCAATAAATTCAAGTCCGAATTCTCCTTCGACCGGCCATTCATCATCATAGTCATCCGGCTTTGGAATGCTATCTATTATTTCACGGACCTGTTCTTCAGTCACGGAATGATCAACATTCTCATACCATATGACTTTTGAACCATTCTTCGTATCAAGTCCCCAGGCGCTGTCCTGTGCTATCCAGAACTGAAGCAGTCCGGTCTCCGGAAAATCCGGAATTATTTTGATCTGTGAACAGTCGATCTGCGCAAGCATACGTAAAGCTCCACCATTTTCATCACATGGGATGTCTCCATCGGCAGGAATATAAGGAAGTCCACCGACCTTGCTTTCAAATAATCCGGGAGTGTTTTCAACCAGTTTTACCTTCACACATGACTTGCATGTTTTCATCTTAATAAACGCAAGAGTTTCTACAACTGTTGCTCTAATATATCTTGGATCCTTTAGTTCTGCGTTTTCATTTTTTCCCTCAGCACTTTCTGCAGAAGCCTGAGATGCATTTTCAGGTGCAGAAACTGATACAGGAGCCGGAGTTCCCGGAGCAGCCTGAACCTGCTCAGCCGGTGCTGCAGAAGGCGCAGTAGCAGTATTTGCAGGTTTCTGTCCCTGATTAGAGAATTCATGTTGTATTTCGTCAATTGTCTCGTTAATTGCCTTAGATGCATCATCCTTGAACTTTTTCAGAAATCCCTTAAAATCCATGAAAATCTTCCTTTCCGCTTTTTCAAAATTTCAATCCAGAAAACATAGTTTCCTTATTCTAATTGTAACATACCAAATATGAAAAATCAATCTGAATTCTTATCATTATTGTTTGATATCATATGTCATATGAAACAGGCAGCACTAAATATAATCACTTGTATTCTTCCCACCAGTGTTCATTTTGACTGGCAATATCATCATAATTGAAAAGATGTCCAAGGCGCGGAGTAGCTATGGCAACTCCATCCTTTTCCGCCTGACTCACGATATCTTCAGCTGGCTTGTACCAATTATATTTCGTGTAGAGGTATGCTCCCCAATGAACAGGTATCAGATACGATGCGTGAACGTCCTGAGCAGCCTTGGTGAGTTCTTCAGGCGACATATGTGACCACTCAGGTGTATCCTGTCCCGCGTCTCCAAGCATTACATCAGGAGCACCGAGCTTGTCATAGACCTGAGCAAATGTATCACAGTAGCCTGAATCACCGGTGAAATAGAGACTGTGATTATCGTCAGACATATAGATACCTCCCCAGAGCGTCTGATTCTTCTTGTTTGCGAATCTGCCGGAATAATGCTGTGCGGGTGTGAGAGTATACTTCACTTTGCGAATCTCTACGCTTTCCCACCAGGTAAGGGCATGTATCTTTTGACTGTTAATTCCCCAGCCTTCGAGGATAGAATCGACTCCGAGCGGTACGACGTAGTCGCTTACTCTGCTGTCGATAGCTTTTATCGTGCCATAATCAAGATGATCAAAGTGGTCATGAGAGATACAAAGAACATCAATCGCAGACATCTTGTCAATATCGCTGAGATCAAGAGCAACATCTGATATGCGCGCTGGCAGCGTATACATCTGAAGCGGTTTGCCAGATTTCGTGAGTATCGGGTCAATGAGGACATTATCTTTGCCTATCTGAACAAGCGCGGATGAATGTCCCAGCCAGCTTATATTCATTTCACCTTCAGAGACAGGTTTGAGGTCATCTATTTTCTCTGCCGGAATTTCATTCTCTGGCTTGGAGTATCCGCTGATATTCAGTGAGCCGCTGTCCGAGGATGTCACTTCATTCTCATTATCGAACTTTCCGTTTTGGTATGGCGCGGAAGTATGCTTAACAATTTCGGCACGCTGAATCTTATCCGGGTATTTACCGACAGGAGCAGTGAAATACTTGAAAAAAGCAAAACCCGCTACAGCAAGCAGCATGAACAGAACTAAAACGGCTACAATAATTGTTTTCAAAACCTTTGATTTTTTCATTTCTGATCCCTCTCAAAAAATTGTATAATCATTCTAACATAGATTTTACGAATAGTCAATATATTTATTTTCTGCCTGGATCCGAAAGCTGTCCGCTAAAAAATGATGATTACAGTGCGGAATCGCAGATAAACAAACATCAGATCTAAAATGAAGTACAGTTAAGGGAAATGAGGGCAAGACGAACTTGCCCTCAAGGTCACAATGTGCTAAAATGTAGGTTGGTAACAAAAACATAGAAGCGAGTGACCTAAAATGAGTATAGCATACAAAATTGAATTTGACAATAGCAAGAAAGTTAATTTTTCAGAGATGATCTCAGAAATATTTGATGGATTGATGAATTGTGGACAGGAGATAGTCAAAACATATCTCGAAGAAGCAGATGAGCGTCTGCTGGAAGGACGCGATAAGAAGCGATATCGGTGTAAGGGAAGACGAAAAACTGCTGTCAAAACCAAGCTGGGCACAGTTGAGTACGAGCGCAGAATATATCTTGATACAGAGCAGTACAAGCACGTCTATTTGCTTGATGAAAGTATTGCCGCACAGCACATTGGTCTGGTTGATGAGCAGATGAGCAACAGCATATCAGATATGATATGTGTTATGCCTTACAGAAGAGTCGCTGAGACTATCAGTGAGACAACAGGACTTGATATATCACATCAAGCAGTATGGAATATTGTTCAGAAACAAGGTCAAAGACAGATTGAAAAGAACGATGAACTGGCTAAACTGGTAAAAGAACATATGCCCTCAGGATGTGTTGAGACCAAGCTGCTTTACGAACCTGTGAATGTCAATGAAAGTTGTCCTTCATGTAGCACATTAAGGCAAACGAAAGCACATGGCAAGAAGTACAAAAACTTGTTCTTTCAAGAAAAATATAGTACAAATTCACGTTAAATTTTTAAAAAAATGTGACGATTTATTGAATTAAGTTATTAAAGGTGGTATAAATATAATGCTACTTATATAATGGGCGATTAGAACCAAGCCAAGTTTTGCTGAATTAAACTTCAATGAAAAGCGCTATATTCTTAAAAATAAAATAGATAAAGATCAGTTACTAGAGCACGTTTACGGCATATAATAATATTTTTAGATAGGAGAAGAAAGTGGAAGATTATAAATACTTAAATGTTACTGATTCTAAACAAAGGAAAAGAATCAAAGTACAGCTTGGTGTCATAGATGATACAGTTCCTTGTGGATTATTTGGAATATTATATACCAACGAGTTAAAAGTTTATATATTAAATACCCCAGGACCGCACTGGTCGTGCTGCTTATTAGTAGATTATAACAATCATCGTTATACTCTATGGGGCAGTAAAAAATCTTCTCCGCTAATCTGGGAAATTTATAAAATTGACGCGTCATCACCAGATACTGGCGAAATAAAAAAAATGATACATCTTGTTTGCAATTCTGCACATTACATAAAAGTATACAATGATTCAACATTAACAATAACAAACAAGGATTATAATAAATTGATTATTCAGAATATTGAAGAAAACATTTATGGTATACACCTGTACTAATGTTTTTTCGATGCTTACCAATCAATTTGTACTATTTTAAAAGGTGAATAGATATGAACAACTCAGAATACAATAATTGGATAAAAAGCCATAATACTTCAGGAATGACAAAACTGGAACAAAAAGAAGAATTCTTGAAAGAATGGTTAAATAATAATTACAAGCCAAATTGAAATTACAAAAAAATAAGCAAATTATTAAAGGAGAATGTATTATGGAAAAATTTGTTGTTGACAAAGCAATAGTTGAACAATTTGAGTACTATCAAAATATGTGCTCTCTTTTATCAGAGTTTGTAGATTCGACGTTTTCTTCACCCGCAACACTGGAAAAGATTGAAAAATGGGAAAAAGAAAAAGGAGTAAATCTTCCACATCAATATAAAAGCTGGCTTATGCTAACTGAATCTTCAAGGATATTGGGTGGTTACATAGAATTAAGGTGGCCAGAATTAGGAAGTTTTGATGCCGCTGATGATGTAATAATAATTGGCGACGTCATTGGTGATGGAGAAGAACTTTTGATATCTTGCGAAAGTGGTAAAATTTTTAGTTTTTTTGACGGAGAAATGGAAGAATACGAGGATTTTGATGACCTCTTAAAGTGCCTTTCGGGTTATATGGAACATTCTGCTGAAAAATACCTTGGTGAAGATTGGGGAGATGTTTACAGCAGAAAATTTGAATCATAATGAAAATCTTATGATATTCGCATTATATCATAGCCTTGCAATAGAATGTTGCTAAGTAAATGTTACGACTAATCCTGTATTTTCGGTACTGCAATAATTTGTTGCTATCTTAGGCCAATATTATCAGGTATTAGGCCTTGCAATAGAATGTTGCTAACTATGCGATAAAATGTTGTTAAGTGTGCAATGGATTGTTGCTATGAGGAAGCTGACGGTGACTGGCTGAAGCTTCAGGGTAAGGACAGGGAGAAATATGGTTCTTCAAAGGAAATGAAGATAGGAATAGCTTACGACGGTGTTATTCATCATAGGACGAAGGATGGAAAGATCCGTCGAGAGCTTGATAACAAAGTTGCATATGCAAGCTTTGAATCAGCAAGTGATTTCAGAAGGCACAAAGAAGCGGTAATCGCTTCAATGTATGATACTGATGAGATAGAGCTACGTGTAAAGAATGGAGACGGAGCACAATGGATACAGAAAGATCCTGACTGCAAGTGTATCTGTGTACTGGATGAATACCACAGAAACAAGAAAATAACAGAGTGTGTAAGCGATCAGAATATCGCTGATGAATTAAGAAAGCTTCTTCTTTCAGAACAGTATCAACTACTGCTTGACACTATCGAAGCTTACATAAACTCAGTGGATGATGAAATACAAGTAAAAAAGCTCAGAGAGCTTTATAGGTACTATTCTGAGAACTTTGAAGCACTACCAGATTATTATTCAAGAGGGATAAGAATACCTGATACCAGAGAGCCGGGAGTGGTACATCATGCAAAGCTAGGAAGCATGGAAAGCAATGTTTTTACACTGATAGGCAATCGCATGAAAGGCGGCAGGGCTTGCTGGAGTGTGAATGGAGGAAACCGTCTCGCAGCACTTTTATGTAGTTATCATACCGGAAATTCTAACTACAGCATAGTTGATAACAATTCAGACATGCCGATATTGTCTGCTTCAAAGATAAAAACTTCATGTGGAAATGGCTATGAGCCTAAGCAAATGCACAATATTCCTTCTTCAATGAAATGGCTCAAAAGAATCTCTGCTTTGAAATCTCTTACAAATATTAACTTCTGACATTGTGCGTTGTGATGATTTTGAAAAAACTTGCCTACTTTTACTTGACAGATACATGCTAAAGCGTTTCTATTGACAGTGAAGCAACACCTTGTTATAATTATTAATGAAACAAATCGGAATTCTAAGGAGTATTTCAATGAAGAAAGCAGTAAAGATCACAGGACGGATATTGCTGATATTTCTGATGATTCTTCTGTTGTTCTCACTGATCACATTCATAATTCATCGAGTCAAGACAAATCAGGAAATATCGCTGCTCAAAGAGAAAGGATATTACAATCCCGTGTCTGTCGGAGACTATTCGCTGAATGTCGCTAAATTCGGCAATGAAAACGGAGAACATACTATCGTGTCACTCGCAGGGCTTGGCATGGGAGATTATTCCCTAGCAGAAAGACAGATGACCGCTGCCCTTGAAAAAGATAACATGGTCGTGTTTATTGACCGTGCAGGATACGGTTTGAGCGGCGATACTGATCATGATATGACAACGGAATATATTGTAGAAGACTACCGCAAGGCACTGCAAAATGCTGGAATCGAGGAACCGTATATCCTCATGCCCCATTCCATCAGCGGAGCTTATGCGAATTACTGGTCAAGCAAGTACCCCGATGAGATCGAAGCAGTCGTTTTTGTTGACGGCACTCAGCTCAGCGAACATGCGTTTGACGATGAGCCTGAAAGCACAGTCGATTTCAGTGACAAAGCATTGGCATTTCTTGCAAAGCTCGGTTTCAGCAGATATTCGATCAGAAAATACTATTATCTTCTGCCGGATAATTATACCAAGGAAGAACAACGTCTGTGTGATGCGCTTGAACTGATGACAGAGGATTCGATCGCATCGGCATCAGAAAGCTGTCTGCTTCCGCAGAACGGTATGGAGGGCTGGAACAGTATCATTACAAATGATATTCCAAAGCTGTATATCTGTTCAAGCTGGGGATTTCAGACGGTAGAAGAATTCCGTGCATATTTGGATTGGTTTACCGCTCTGAAAGAAAAAAATCATCTGAAAGTATCTGACAGTACCGGAATCTCTGATGAAAAAATACAAGAGCATATAGAAAAAGCCGAAGAATTAAGGCAGGAGATCATATATCCGTATGCCGAGAAAATGGGAAACTGTGAAGTAGCTCTGCTGGGCGGCGATCATATGATATATGAACAGAAGCCTGATGAATGCGGTGAGATCATCAAGTCGTTCATAGACGGATTATATGACTGAATCCAGATTTTCCCTGGTACCAATATTCTAAAACAATGCCCTGAAGAGTTTTTGACACACTTCAGGGCATTACTTCTATTTTGGAAAACTTCTTTTACTCTTAACTTCCATTTTTCATATCTTGATCTTTCTGAAGATCTCATTGAAATGAGCTCCTACGTTCTCGATCGTGCTGTGACTTCCATGAACTCTTATGACTTCCGAAGAAAGCTTTTCGCAGTCTGAATAATTATCAGGAAGTACAGTATCACTGTCACTGCACATAGTAAGAGCAAGCTCATTTTTTTCATACTCAGCTATATTTTTGTACTGCTCAACAAATTCCTGAGGGATTCCTGAACTGGTTATAAGTTCAAGTCTAAATGGATAATAACAGGGATTAGTGAGTATACACGGGCGCTTATATTTTCTGCTCAGCTTATCAGCAAATAAACCACCCAGGCTTTGTCCGACAAAAATGAAATCATCAGAATCTACCATATCAGAAAGGATCTGAATTACTTCAAAAGGTGATGTATCCTTGTACCTCATCTGAGGAGAAATAATATTCTCAGCAGGTACCATCTCGCGAAGCGCGTAGTAGTTCTTGTTATCGGCTATTCCAAGAAATCCGTGCAGATTCAATATCTTCATCTTTCAGCTCCTATCAGCTCTTTAAGAGCATTCTCAAAATCCTTATCCTGCTGAGCAGTTCTTTTTGACATGCCTCTCGTACGTCCGCCACTCCTTCTTATCTTAGCTGAAACAGCTCTGAATTCAAGTAGCCCTGAAATGTTCTCTTCTGTATACTGCTTACCATCCTGATTTAGAACTATGGCACGCTTGCTAAGGCACATTGCAGCAAGTCCGTAATCCTGGGTAACAGCGATATCACCCTCGCTTACGAGGTTTACCAGTCGAAAATCCGCGCTGTCTGAACCTTTATCAACTATTATCGTATCTGCTCCGTCACGCTGGATCGAGTGTGATGTATCGCATATGATCGTGCAGCTTAAACCATTCAGCCTTGCGATTTTTACGGCGATATCAACTACAGGACATCCATCCGCATCAATGAATATTTTCATGTGTCAGCTCCTCGGCTCCCTGCCTATCAGCCTTATGATATCTTCTTCAGCAGCATCCGGATAAAGCTGCCTAACTCTTTTAATAATACGTTTCCACGAATCAGAAGGTGATTCACCATATGCGGAAGTGACATGTTCATATCCCCATACGGCTTCCGGCGGAAGCAGCACAGAAACAGGCATGCCATATTCAGCGCCCTTCTTGTTCTTGCGCCTGTGGAAATCCGTTGTCACAAGATATGTCTTCATCATCAGATCTGTTATTGTACCGGGGAAGTTCTTCTCCCCTTCTTTTCCGAAACCAGCAATCTTTTTAAGGTCAGTCGTCAGTATCTGTTTATCTGTCCAGATGATGTCCCCATCACTGTCTTTGTCAGTCAGAACGTCCATAACAAGCTTCTCTCTGCGATTTGCCCTGCTGTCCTCCCATGCGGAATCAAAATCATAGCCATCACGTCTGAAGTTTGCAAAAAACGGCAGCCACTCAAGACTTATAAAGCCAGCTTTCTTATCAAAGAATTTGCCATAAGCCACTTCATGACCTGTCGCTATTATCTCGCGCCATTCCCATGGATCCTGCTCTCTGTCTCCGGTCCACCAATAATCTGATGCTACATGTTCCTCGACAGAAAAACCTTTTACTTCATTTCCGAAAAGAGGAAGAAAACCGACTTCATTTATCCAGTTTATAAGCTCTTTGGGACTGCGTACTCTGTATGGATCATCCCAGGCAAGTCCGGATATTATCCATTTACCATTTTCAACTATCATTATATGCTCCTAAATCATCTGCGTTTTTCTAATTATACCACACCGCGAAAACATTTACAAGCAGACGAATACATGATATAATTGACAAAACAGTATTTTTCAGGAGAATCACTATGAAAGCAGTTATCGCGATAGATTCATTCAAAGGAAGCCTGTCATCGATGGAGGCGGGCAGAGCCGCAGCAGAAGGAATACACCGTGTCTTCCCGGATGCTGATACTGTCATCAGACCTGTTGCCGACGGCGGAGAAGGAACTGTAGAAGCACTCGTGACGGGACTTAACGGAAAACTGATCGAAACTCAAGTAAAAGATCCGCTAGGAAGGATCATAAGAGCGAAATATGGTATACTTCCGGATAATACCGCAGTCATTGAAATGTCTGCAGCTTCAGGATTGACTCTTTTATCAGAATCAGAACGTGATCCTATGACAACAACTACATACGGAACCGGAGAACTGATACTTGATGCTATTGATCATGGCTGCCGGAGATTCATTATAGGCATCGGAGGCAGTGCAACAAATGACGGGGGTATAGGATGTCTTCAGGCACTAGGCTTCAAAATGCTTGACCAGAATGGTGATCAGGTCGGATATGGAGCAAAAGGATTATCTGAACTTAAGTCTGTTAACGCTGAAAATGTTTCTGATGCGATTAAGGAATGCACCTTTCTCATAGCATGTGATGTCAATAATCCTCTGTGCGGAGATAATGGCTGCAGCGCAGTATTTGCTCCTCAAAAAGGGGCATCACCTGAGATTATCCCCATAATGGACGAGTGGCTTCGCAGATATGCAGAGCTCACAAAAGAACTCTATCCATCAGTTTCTCCCGACATAAAAGGAACAGGTGCTGCAGGAGGACTTGGATTCGCACTCATCTGTTACCTGGGTGGGGAACTGGAATCAGGTATTCAGCTGATAATGCGCGAAACTCATATCGAAGAAGAAATACAGAATGCTGATATCGTCATAACAGGTGAAGGCTGTCTTGACGGGCAGACTGCTATGGGAAAAGCTCCTGTCGGGATTGCAAAAATAGCAAAGAAATACGGAAAGCCAGTTATTGCCTTGTGCGGAGCTGCCGGAAATGATGCAAAGCTCTGTAATCAGAATGGTATTGACGCATATTTTCCAATACTCAGGCAGATCTCAACACTTGAAAATGCAATGGACAAAAATAACTCGTATAACAATCTGGCTGATACAGCTGAACAGATTTTCAGGCTAATCAGTAGATACAATTAAGCACGACACTGTTCTTTCTCAATCTGAATGCAATATATTATGTTTTAAGCTGATTTTTGCTGCAAAATGTAATATATTGCATTTTTGCATTCCAGGTATCAAAACCTAATTTCTAAAGATTGGGTAAATAATTAGGGAAAATCTGCAGAAAAGGCAAATAATAGAAAAAAGAGTTATTTATGTCGTTTTTGGAAAAGTGTATTTTTGAACTGAATTTTCAATGGAAAAGTGTGCTGAAAAATGTATGGAAAAGTGTAAAAATATATAGATTTATTTGTAGATTTATGTTTTAATTAATTCACGCCTAGAAAGGAGTGATCATATGCTCGAAAGAAAAATCACAAAGCGAATCGAAGAATTCTATCTTAATCATCCCCAAAGGCAATGATGATCATTGGCGCCCGTCAGGTTGGCAAATCATATATTATCGAAAAATACGCGAAGGAACACTACAAAAATGTCATTAAAATCGATTTGATTGACAATCCTGATTATGTTGATCTATTTTCAAGTGCCAAAAGTGCACAGGAAGTCCTTATGAGAATTTCTGTTCTGTTTGGCGACCAGATGGTCAAAGGTCAAACTATGATCATATTTGATGAAGTTCAAGAATGCAGGGAGCTCATAACTCAGATCAAGTATCTAGTTCAAGAAGGAAGCTATGACTATATTCTTAGCGGATCACTTCCTGGTACAATTTTTAAGGATATTGCTTCAGTACCTGTCGGATATATGGATATAATTGAAATGTATCCTCTGGATTTTGAGGAATTTGCGATAGCAAACGGTGTCGGAAGCAAAGTCATTGAATCACTCAGAAATTCTTTTGAAAAAAAAGAACAAGTTGATCCTTTTCTTCATGAAAGAATGTTATCCCTGTTTGAACTATACCTGATAGTAGGCGGAATGCCTGCTTCTGTAAGTGCATATCTTGAAACCAAGAATCTTCGTAAAGTGGCAGAAGAACAAAGTTCAATCGTCAAACTATATCGGCAGGACATCTCTAAGTATGCAAGGGATAAACGATTGTATCTGAATGATATTTATGACCTTATCCCATCTGAGTTAAATGCTAAGAATAAGCGCTTCATTCTTAAGAATCTTAATGAAAACGCTCGTTTCGATAAGTATTATGACAGTTTTCTGTGGCTGAAAAATGCCGGCGTTGCTATTCCGGCAAATGTAGTTGATGAACCTAAACTTCCTCTTCTTCTATCCAAAAATCAGAACCTTTTCAAATTGTTTTCCAACGATGTAGGTTTACTTGCCTCTCAATACGGTAATGAAATCCAGCTAAATATTCTTAAACATGAAACTTCAATAAATTTTGGCGCCATATACGAAAATGTTGCTGCCGAAGAACTATCCGCACACGGATACTCAATCTACTATTACAACAGCAAAAAATTTGGAGAGATTGACTTCTTGATTGAAGAAAAACAAAAAGTCATTCTGATTGAAATCAAGTCTGGAAAGGACTATTACCGACATAATGCTATGAATCATGTTCTTACAGATGTGTCCAGAACGCCTTACATAGCGCTCATCCGCCTGTATATAGGCAATTTCAGCCGATAAGCCGGTCTTTAGCTTCACCTCTAATTTCATTGATTTCTCATTAATTGGTACTACATCTATCCTGTCGATGATAGCTTTGGTCATCTCGTCCACTTCATCTTTTGACATCTGACGACCGGGAGTATACATGGTGCGGAAATAGTTTTCAATGTTCGCCATTTCCTTTGCATAATCCACGGTTTCCTGCGCCTTTTTCTCCAGTATGTGGATATCTTCCTCAAGCTGAGAAATCAATACATTTATCCCGTCATTGCGCTCGCAGAACTCCTCACGGGAAATAAAATTATCGGTATAAAGGTCAAGCAGCTTTTCGCGCTTGGCTTTTTCTTTTGTCAGATGTGCAGTCATCTCGTTTATCTGACGCTGAATATTGACGTCGCGCTCGCTTTCGCGGTAAATACGCATGAAATCCGTAACATACTCGTCTATATTGCCTGCAATGCTCTGGAAATGCTCAGAAAGCATTTTGTAGAGATCTTCCTCCATAATAGCAAACGAAGCGCACTTTTTTGCACCGAAACGTTTCTTTTCACTACATACCCACTGATATATGGGCTTTCCCTTTGAAACACTGTTGGAATAACTCGTCCGCCAATAGGGCTTATCATGTGACTTACACCATATTTTGCCTGTAAACACACTTTTATCCTTGAATGAGCGTCCTCTCGTCTTGATAGCCGTACTGCGTTCGTGGAAAACTGCATTTGCCTTTTCCCATATCTCCTCACTGACGATAGCAGGAACTACCTCTCCTGTTTCATCCTTATAGAGCACCCATTCTTCCTCTGGCAAAAAGCGCTGTTCACGGGTGCGATAATCGACTATCTTCACCTTATTGCCGCAGTAATAGCCCTTATACTTTGGATTCTGAATAATACCATTGATAGTGTTGTGATGTATGCGTGAGCCGTTTCTGTTTCGGTAGCCCTTTTCCCAGAGTATGTTCTCAATTTTTCGGGAACTGTAGTCCCCTGTCGAATACAGTTCATATATAAGCCTTACCATTTCGGCTTCAGATTCATTTATTGTAAGCTTGAAGTCATGCTTGTCATATCCGAATATACGACTGTTGCCCATTACATTACCGCTTTCGATAGCACGTTTATGTCCCCAGCGTACACGCTCAGAGAGCTTCCGTACTTCATCTGCCGCTATACTTGACATAATGGTAAGTCGAAGCTCGCTGTCTGTATCAATAGTGCAGATATTGTCATTCTGGAAGAATACTCCTACGCCAGCCCTGAGCAGATCTCTGGTATATGTCAGGCTGTCAATGGTATTTCTTGCGAAACGGCTGACCTCTTTGGTGAGGATAAGGTCAAACTTCCCTGCCTTGCCGTCCTCGACCATACGCATGAAGTTCACACGGTTCTCAGCTGACTCACCGCGCACACGGTCAACATAGCCCTCAACATACTTCCAGTTTGGATTCTTATTTATCATATCCTTGAAAAACGTGATCTGATTCTCTATGGAGTTTTCCTGTTCCTCACGGGTAGTTGAAACGCGGGCATAGAATGTAACTCTCATTTTCAGATCAAATATGGTCTTTCTTTCCATTTTCATCTGATTTGCAACACTATAAATGTCCATATACCATTCCTCCTTTTATGCCGTTTTAAATTTCACACTATTATACCATACCGACGCAATATTTCTCAAGGATCAATTAATCTTTCTTTTCATGATGAAAATATAATACAGCCTATTATGTGCTGCATTATTCATTTGTCGTATGTTGACATCAGCTTTGGTTTGTGTTAAAATAGTAATATACCAAGAAACATGGAGGTGAATCAAGTGGCTAACAGTGACAGTTGCGGGGCTGGCGGGCGAAAACATTATCAATTCAGACGCAGTGGAACTGTTGTAAGTTTCCGCTTGATCGTGCTGCGCTTGAAAGCATGATAGTTGTTTCCCGTATGTGACCTGCTCAGCTCATATACGGTTTTTTTATGCCCATTTGTCCCTTCTGCTTATTTTATATCAGGAGGAGAGAATAATGGATAACAAGGAAATTTTATATTCAGCAGAAGCAGCGGTCAAACCGAATTACACTGCTGAAATCATAGAAATACTTCGCAGCAATGCTGCTCCGAAAGCGCTTATGTACAGGCTTGAAGATTACCATGCCAATGATATTGCTGATGTTCTGTCAACGCTGTCGGAAAATGAACGGAAGAAGTTTTATCGTATCAGCAGCACAGATATGCTTGCTGAGATCTTTGAGTTCTTCGATGAGGAAGACGCCGGCGTTTACCTTAAAGAAATGGATGTCCGTAAAGCGGCAGCTGTTGTTTCAAAACTGGATACAGATACAGCTGTGGAAATACTTCGATCGATCGAAAAAGAAAAAAGAAGCCTGATAATTGATGCAGTCGATATTGATGTTCAGAAAGAAATCAAGTTAATCGCCTCATTTGACGAAGATGAAATCGGCAGCAGAATGACAACAAATTGCATTATAATCCACGATAATATGACTATCAAAGAAGCAATGAACGAACTTGTACGTCAGGCTGCGGAAAACGACAATATTGCAACGCTTTTTGTTATCGATGATGAGGAGGAGTATAATGGTGCAATTGATCTGAAGGATCTTATTACCGCACGAAGTGGAAAGCCGCTGTCCAGTCTTATTGCAACTTCTTTCCCGTATGTATATGCAAATGAGCAGACTTCTGATTGTATTGAAAAACTAAAGGATTATTCTGAAAGCATTATTCCCGTTCTGGACGAAAGCAATAAGCTGCTTGGTGTTATTACGGCACAGAATATCATTGAAGCCGTTGATGACGAAATGGGAGAGGATTATGCGAGACTTGCTGGTCTTACAGCAGAAGAAGATTTAAATGAAACGCTTATACAGAGTATGAAAAAACGCCTCCCCTGGCTATTGGCACTTCTTGTTCTGGGAATTGGCGTATCGACTGTCGTAGGCGTATTTGAAAAGGTCGTTGCACAATTAACTCTCATAATGGCGTTCCAGTCTCTTATACTCGATATGGCAGGTAATGTTGGAACTCAGTCGCTTGCTGTGACAATTCGTGTTATGACGGATGAGAAGCTGTCTTTCAAGCAAAAAATGCATTTGGTAATTAAGGAAGTCAGAATCGGATTGTTCAACGGTTTACTGCTTGGAATTCTGTCATTTTTCTTTATCGGATTATATATTTCTTTTGTTAAAGGAAAAGAGACATTTTTTTCATTTGCCGTATCTGGTTGTATAGGTGTTTCACTTATGATTGCAATGCTTATTTCAAGTGCTGTCGGCACTTTAATACCTCTTTTCTTTAAAAAGATCAAAGTTGATCCGGCAGTTGCTTCAGGACCGCTCATTACAACGGTAAATGATCTTGTTGCCGTTATCTCTTACTATGGGATAAGCTGGATTTTACTGCTGAATTTACTTCATCTGGAATAAATATTATACCAGACTTGTTTCTTACATATTTTTATTATAAATGAAAAGCTCTCACATCAGAAACTATAGATATCGGATGTTGACATTATGTATGCAATTACAGCATGTGCGTTACTATTTGTCAATAGAGTTTTAAAAAATAATCAAAAAAACAGGAAGATACCTCAAAATGAAGTATCTTCCTGTTTTATTGTTATACCCAACTATATAGTTTTTTCATATTAGTTCTTGGAAAACTTCTATATGAGCATGATCATTTACATCAAACTACACCTTTTTTTCTGAGTTTATTATCAGCTTCCACAGAACGTTTCCATGCCTTGTTGAGCCCTTTTTCAGCTCTTATACTGCTTACAGCACAGCCTACGGCTTCGTAAAGGACT
>JAGCYM010000055.1 GCA_017960805.1 Ruminococcus sp. | reverse complement strand
TTGAGTTCATTCTTTCAATTCCTCAAAAGAATCTCAAGGGTCGTTACTTTTCTTGCATTGTTCAATTTTCAAGATGCCGTTGCGTCACCGCTCTTAGCGGGTCAGCTTTATTATTATATCACCCATATCTCACTTTGTCAAGCCAAACATTCTATTTATTTCCAGTGCGATTTTGTGCAAATCGCTACAGTATCAGAAATCGAATCACGAAAGTGCCCCCCATTATGGCTAATATTCCACAACCTATAATATATATATTCACTACACGTAGTGATTTGCATTGTTCAGGCTGACTCTTACTGTATATCATAGGGAGCTCTGTCCCACTTTCCAGTGGTCTTATATACGCTTCACTATCCTCGCTAAATACTTCAGTTCCATTCACCAAGTACTTCACCCTGTGGATATACCTGCCCTTACCGTCCTGGCGCGATGATATTACTTGAGCTAACGTCTGCTCTCCACCAAGTCTGAAAGCAAGCATTCTTATAAACATCAATAGCCCGACAATTCCTACTGCGCCTCCTATAACTCCAATTATCGTATTCTCCATAATATCACCTACTATATTGTTTCATTTTGCTATTGGTAGATTAAAATCATGTAAGCAACGCTTAAAAATCAATCTATTTCGCACTTCTTCAATCACCTTTATTTCTTAATTAAAAACGGACATCTTACGACATCCGTTTTTTATGTATCTTACGCCATGAGTTTTACCATTACTGCCTTCTGTGCATGCAGACGATTCTCTGCCTCTTCAAAAATCTCTTTTGCGTGCTCTTCGAATACTTTCTCGGTTATCTCCTCCTCACGATGAGCAGGCAAGCAATGGAGCACCATCGCATCAGACTTGGCCACTTTCATAAGCTCATCATTAACCTGATAACCTACAAAAGCCTTCCTGCGTTTTTCAGCCTCATCTTCTTGCCCCATGGAAGCCCATACATCAGTGAGAATTACATCCGCATCTTTGGCTGCCTGAGCAGGAGAATCTGTCATCTCAAACTTATCACCATATCCCGCTGCAAAATCTAGTATCTCCTTGGGAGGCTGATAGTCCTTCGGACAGGCAATTGAAACACTCATTCCGGTTTTAAGTCCACCTACTATAAGTGAATTCGCCATATTGTTTCCATCGCCGATGAAACACATCTTCAAGCCCTCAAGCTTTCCCTTGAACTCTCGTATTGTCATAAGGTCAGCTAGTACCTGACAAGGGTGGCAGAAGTCTGTCAAGCCATTGATTATCGGTATATTTCCGTATTTTGCAAGATCCTCGACTTCCTTCTGATCGAAGGTACGAATCATAATACCACTCAAATAGCGCGAGAGCACACGAGCTGTATCCTGAACTGGCTCTCCACGTCCAATCTGGAGATCATTAGATGAGAGGAATAATGGGTATCCTCCGAGCTGATACATACCAGTCTCAAACGACACCCTTGTACGAGTCGAAGCTTTTTGGAATATCATCCCCAGCGTCTTCCCTTTTAGGTGAGGATGTGGGATTCCATGCTTTAATTCGTATTTAAGCTGGTCTGCAAGATCAAGTATTTCTGTTATCTCTTCTGTGCTCAGATCGAGCATTTTTAGTAAGTGTTTCATAGTATATTTCCTTTCAGTTCAATTCATTATCTTCCTCTGTTCATGTTACCAAATGTAATATCAACAGCAATAGCAAATAGTGGTATATAGTCATCAAATACTTTATCCTCTATTTCAATCTCATATTGAAGTTCACCACTTACTGTGATGTGAACTAGCAACTTACCTTCTGGCAATTCATCCTTTAATAGCTGAAAATCTTTGTGTTCTTTGCTCGTAATAGCATATTTTATTGGCGTCCCCGCTGTATCCTTTCCATCAACAATAATTGTTGGATCAAGGAATAGCGATTTGCACTCTAATTTCATCAACGATACATCATTATGTGTGATAGAAAACATAGGCTTTTTATCATCACTCGTCTGAACTATAGTATACAGCTGATAATTGCTCGCATCGAGAAGAAGGTATTTCCCGCCAACAAACGCCTTTTTCTTTATTGTATAGAGAAGTCTTTGTTGCTTCTTATCGGTAACTGTATATTTGTTCCCTTTTACAGAGATCATCAGCTCCATGAATCATTCCTCCAGTATTTCAAACAGCATGTCAAGTCCTGCATCTATTTCACTGACCTCAATAGTAAGCGGTGGGAGTAGTCTAACTTTTTCTTTCGCTGTCAACACCAGCAGTCCTTTCCCTAGAGCCGCTTTAGCAACATCCGCCGCTTTTTTAGTTTTAAGCGTAATTCCTATCATTAAACCTAGACCGCTGACATCTGCAACCTCACTACATTTTTCAAGTTTTGTTCTGAAGTGGTCTGCCTTCGCACATATATTTTCAAGGAACCCGTCGCTTTCAATTCTGTCAAGAACTGCCAAACCACCAGCGCACGCAATAGGATTGCCTCCAAATGTTGAACCATGTGTTCCTGCTGTAAGTACGCCAGCAAGCTTTTCATTTACTAGACAAGCCCCCATAGGAAGTCCACCCGCAATACCTTTTGCAAGCGTCGTAATATCAGCTTTTTTACCATACCATTCTCCTGCAAGGAACTTTCCAGTTCTTCCTACACCAGTCTGTATTTCATCTGCGATAACAAGAACATCATTAGAAGCACAGAGTTCAAATATAGCATCCACAAACTCTTTATCGAGTTTATTGACACCACCTTCACCCTGTACATACTCAAGCATAACGGCACATACTTTATCATCAAGTTTTGACTTAAGGTCATCAATATTGTTAGCCTCAACATTTATGAAACCATCAACAAATGGAAAGAAATAGTTATGAAATACATCCTGTCCTGTAGCTGATAGCGTAGCTATCGTCCTTCCGTGGAAAGAATTAACAAGAGTAATTATATTATGCCTTCCCTTACCGTATTTATCAAAGCTGTATTTCCTAGCTACCTTTATAGCACATTCATTAGCCTCTGCACCGCTGTTTCCAAAAAAGACTTTATCATATCCAGTTATGGAACACAATTTTTCTGCAAAATCCGCTTGAACAGCAGTATAATAATAGTTGGAATTATGTTGGAGAGTTCTTACCTGAGCACACACTGCATCAGCCCACTTCTCATCACAATAACCAAGGCTGTTAGTACCTATGCCACTTCCGAAGTCGATATACTCTTTACCGTCTTCATCCTTGCAACGTCTTCCAGCTCCCTGTTCCATAACAAGAGGGTACCTTCCATAAGACTGCATAACGTGACTATTAAACTTTTTTATAGTGTTTTCACTGCTCATAAGCATCTCTCCTTTAACAACTCTTCCGAGTCACATAACAGACACTGTTACATAATATATTATATATCTGTTTTGTATTTAAAATCAATAATTATTAAGTAAAACGGGGTAAACTTTTTGTATCTAAGTCAACAATTTTTAATAATTTGCATCAACAATTATGTGAATTGTGTACCAATACCTTCATTAGACAATATCTCTATTAGAATTGAATGCGGCACTCTTCCATCTATAATGACTGTCTTGCGAACGCCACGTCTGACCGCTTCAACACAACAATCTATTTTAGGTATCATGCCACCAGAAATAATACCTTGCATTTTAAGATAAGGAACCTCACTGACATTTACAGACGGAATTAGTGTGGACGAATCATCCTTATCACGAAGAAGGCCTGCAATATCAGTCATAAGTATAAGATTCTCAGCACCTAGTTCAGCTGCAATACGTGCAGCTGCTGTATCAGCATTAATGTTATATGTATTTCCGTTTTTGTCAGTAGCAACTGTTGCAATTACGGGAATATTACCATTTCCAAGTGCATCAAGGATTGGCTTGGTATTTACCTCTGTTATTTCTCCAACCCAACCAAGATCCTGACCATCATCAGTAGTCTTTTTTTCGGCAACAAGCATCTCACCGTCAATACCGCAAAGGCCCACTGCACTTCCTTTATGCTGAGCAAGTAACTGTACTAGTTCCTTATTTACCTTTCCAGAAAGGACCATTTTTACAACATCAACTGTCGCTTCATCTGTATAACGAAGTCCATTTATGAACTTGCTTTCGATATTTAGCTTCTTAAGCATTTCGCTGATCTCAGGACCACCACCATGTACAAGCACGACCTTGATTCCGACAAGTGAAAGCAGAACTATATCAGTCATAACTGCATCTTTGAGTTCTTTATTAGTCATGGCGTTACCACCATATTTAACAACAACTATCTTGTTGCTGTATTTTTGAATATAAGGTAATGCGTCTATGAGTATCTGCGATTTATCCTGATTAGATATTTTTTCCATTTATTATACCCCTTTATACGCCTTCAATGGCTTTATCAATCTTTTGGAATACTACTTTATATTAATTATGGTATCGAGCATTCCTTAATTCCAACTCAACGCTTTGATAACAAAACAACAATTTACATCTATCTCAGACAGAATAGCTTCGAAATACTTGAAAGGTTTCTTCCATCTCAATCTGTACAGTAAAGTTATTATCACTGCAACTAACAAATAACTAAAAATCAATATGAAAATAATTCTCAAAACGGACTAAAAAACAGCATAAAGGGATTACGACCGATAATCACCATTTATTTTTACATAGTCGTAAGTGAGATCACAGCCCCAACAAACTGCTGTTCCGGGGCCATCTCCAAGAGAAACAATTATCTGTATCTCATCTTCCGCAAGCACCTTTTTGGCAATTTCTTCATCAAATTCTGTTACACACCCCTGTCTGCCCAAAGTGATGCTTCCACCAATTGAAACCATATCTATATCGACCTTGCTGATATCAAACTCGGCATCAGAATAACCTACTGCACAATAAATACGTCCAGCATTTGCATCCTCACCAAATATCATTGATTTAAGTAAACTAGAACAAATAACAGATTTAGCTACAGTTTCAGCAGTCTGCTCATCCTGGGCACCGGTAACTGCACACTCGATGAGTTTTGTTGCACCCTCTCCGTCCTTAGCCATCATACGTGCAAGATTGAGCATAATATTGTAAAGAGCGTTAGAGAACACACCAAAATTCTCATCCTCTGTAGTTATCTCACTGTTACCTGCAGTACCAGAAGCCATCACACAAACCATGTCATTTGTTGAAGTATCTCCATCAACACTAGCACGATTAAGAGTTACTTTAACATTATCACTTAGTGCTCGCTGTAACATTTCAGCTGAGATATTAACATCTGTAGTTATAAATGTTAGTGTTGTCGCCATGTTAGGATGTATCATTCCACTGCCCTTAAGCATAGCTCCCATTACACAGGTCTTTCCACCAATTTCAAACTCAACTGCAACTTCCTTTGGCTGAGTATCTGTAGTCATTATTGCTTCAAGTGCGCTCTTGTTTCCTCCATAGTTAAGGCCTTCAACAAGCGGCTTAATTCCATTTGCTATAGGTTCAATCGGAAGCACCTGTCCAATAACGCCTGTAGAAGCAACAATTACATCATTCTCGTTTATGCCAAGAGCCTCAGCCGCCAGCTGAGCCATTTTTGTTGCTTTCTCATATCCATCAGGATTACATGTATTAGCATTTACAGAATTAACAATAACAGCTCGTGCCTTACCATCCGCAAGATGCTCCTTCGTAACAAGGATCGGTGCTCCCTTGACCTTGTTTGTGGTATATACAGCAGCTGCAGTACATTCAGTATCAGCAACTATCATAGCAAGATCATTTTTTTTCTTTGTAGCTGGAAGCGCATTATTTGCTGCAGCATTTGCTTCTGCCATTTCTCCGAGAGGCTTATGTGCAAGTCCACACTGAACACCATTAGCTTTGAAGCCTCTTGCGGCACAAACGCCGCCGTACACGAATTTAACGTCGCCGATTTTTTTCAGATCCATAATGTTTTCCTCCTTATGTATCAATCCTTACGAGCTCACGAAGAGCTAAATTTCGATAGTTGAGGTCCTCTCTCACTGTAAATCCCATAGCCTCCCAGAAGTCGTTTCCCGTCTCGTTGTACTTGAAAACGAGGAGAGCAACCTTGCTTATACCCTCGGCCTTGAGGGCATCCATGCAGGTCTGCACGAGCTTAGTGCCTATTCCTTGGCGACGGCAGGACTCTCTTACACAGGCGTGATGTATGAAACCGCGTCTACCATCATGTCCGCCGAGGATAACGCCCGCGAGCTCTCCGCTGCTGAAAGCTACAAACGAAGTATCAGGATTTCTTCGAAGATACTTGGCTATGCCCTCGCGCGAGTCGTCAACATCATTGAAGCCCATATTTTTGCTTGACATCCATAATGCATAGACGTCATCATAATCGTCGATAGTCATCTTGCGTATCTCCATACCGATACCTCCTTTATCTCATACAAGACCAGTAGTCTCGTCAATTCCCATCATTATATTCAAGCACTGTACAGCAGCGCCACTTGCACCTTTTCCAAGATTGTCAAGTCGAGCACACAACAAAATCTGCTCATCACTACCGAACACAAAAACCTGAAGTTTGTTCTGTCCGCTAAGAGTATTCGATGCAAGGAAAAAACTCTTTTGTTCATCAGCTGACATAAGTGGCATTACTTCAACAAGCTTTGCTCCCTCGTAATGATTGGTGTACATAGCATGTATCTCAGCTGGTGTATATGCTTTTTGAAGTGTTCTAGTCTGAATAGGAACACTAACAACCATACCACTGAAATAATCACAAACCATTGGATTAAACATAGGCTTATATGTTAGGCCAGAAATCACCTGCATCTCAGGAAGATGTTTGTGGGCCTGAGAGAGCGCGTACTGACGAGGACTATTGAATTCAATAGGCTTATCATCACCCTCGTATATAGCTATTGCCTTTTTTCCAGCTCCACTATATCCTGAAGTCGCATATGCGAACACAGGATAATCAGCAGGAATAATACCATTTGCAACCAAAGGATAAACTATTGAATTGAACCCGCTCGCATAGCACCCTGGAACAGCTACTCTGTTTGAATTCTTTATCTTCTCACGATGAGCTTCCGATAGCTCTGGAAAGCCATATGCCCAATCCGGATTCGTCCTGTGAGCAGTAGACGCATCTATAATACGAACATGATCATTATCTTTATCTATGAATGATACTGCTTCTCTGGAAGCTTCATCAGGAAGACAAAGGAACACATAATCTGCACTATTAATCAATCTGGCTCGCTCTGCAGAATCTTTTCTGAGTTCCTCACTAATCTTTACTATCTCTATATCATTTCTTCCTTCAAATCTTTCAAGAATCTTCAGTCCAGTCGTGCCTTCCTGACCATCAATATAAACCTTGACTGCCATTTTAGTCTCTCCTTTTTCTTCTTTTTCAAAAAGCGAAACCCCTGTTTCTTCTGTTTTAATATTTCCGCCGCATTTGGGGCAATACTTCTCCTCGTCAATCATAGACCAGCTATTCCAATTATAGCCACATTTTTTGCATGTGTGTTTCCGAATTGTCGGAGGTGGACCATAAACTATCTGAACGATATCTTCATAAGGCTCATATTTTCCTTCTCCAAATCGCGTTCCACAAAAACGACAGTAAAGGTCGCCTTCATCAAGTTTCTTATGACAGTTCCCGCATCTTCCTTCGTAATCAGTTGATAGATTTCCGAAGTCATTATTACGTTTCTTCATCTGTCATCCTCCCCGGTAACACCATGGCGCTTATTAACTTTACGCTCATACTTTGCGCGTTTTGTATCTATCTGATCTGTCTCGGATTCATCTTCCATTAAAGAATGAACAACACTGATTGTTAATGTTACTATAACTATGCCTACGAACCATGCAATATGGCCCCATGCAGGCACAGCTATCCATAGTCCCATTACCAATTCTCCTACTACCCACAATATACCCATAAAAAGCGTAAGTCCAAAGGTAAAAACAAAGTCTTTTTTCTTCATGTCTTAGCAAAGCTCCGCAAGTCGTTTTTCCGCTAGAGCTATCTGCTTAGTAACTTCTTCCGGAGAAGGTCCGCCTTCAGATTTCCTCTCACGAACGCAAGTATCAAGGCTTATAGCATCATATACATCCTCAGAAAAAAGGTCTGTCATAGACTTATAATCACTAATAGGCAATGTTTCAAGTGTTACACCTTTTTCTATGCATTGAGCAACAAGTGTGCCTGTTATCTTGTATGCATCCCTGAATGGCATTCCCTTCTTTACAAGATAATCAGCACAATCGGTAGCATTAATAAAACCACGTGCAGCAGCATTTCTCATATTATCCTTAAGTACACGCATGGTTGCAAGCATTGGGATAAAAGTTTTGACACAGAGTTTAACATTATCTACTGCATCAAAGATTGCTTCCTTGTCTTCCTGCATATCCTTATTATATGCTAACGGCAATCCTTTCATCATTGTAAGTAACGTTACAAGATCACCATTCACTCTTCCAGTCTTCCCTCGTATCAATTCTGTTACATCAGGATTCTTCTTCTGAGGCATAATTGAACTGCCTGTAGCAAAAGCATCATCGAGCTCTACGAATTTAAATTCCCATGAGCACCATAATATTATTTCTTCTGAAAAACGAGAAAGATGCGTCATCAGAAGTGACAATGCACAACATAATTCTATGCAGTAGTCACGATCGGAAACACCATCAAGGCTGTTTGGCATCGGAGCTGTAAAACCAAGTAAATCAGATGTTTGCTGTCTGTTTGTTTTATATGTTGTTCCAGCAAGAGCTCCACTACCAAGCGGACAATAGTTCATTCGCTTGTTAACATCATACAGTCGATCAATATCACGCATAAGCATCCAAACATACGCCATAAGATGATGTGCAAATGTAATTGGCTGTGCTCTCTGTAGATGCGTGTATCCGGGCATTATAGTTTCCGTATGCTCCTTAGCCATCTTTATCAATGTTTCTATGAGCTTACGAATCATAGAATGCAGTTCTGAAATCTCATCACGAAGATACAAGCGAAGGTCGACAGCAACCTGATCGTTCCTTGAACGTGAAGTATGAAGCCTTTTTCCGACATCACCAAGCCTCTTTGTAAGCTCGGCTTCAACAAACATATGAATATCTTCAGCATTAGGATCAAGTTCAAGGGTGCCACTATCTATATCAGCAAGAATACCTTTAAGTCCTTCAATAATAATGAGACTATCTTCTTTAGTAATAATGCCGCAGTCACCTAGCATGGTAGCATGAGCAATGCTGCCATGTATATCGTGACGGTACATGCGTCCGTCAAAGGCGATGGAAGAATTGAAAGCGTTTACTCCTGCGTCCACCTGCTTTGAAAATCTTCCTGCCCACATCATATCTGCCATAGTTATTCTCCTTAATAATGCTGTTTTCCTTTTATATTCTTATATTCTTTAAATACTTCCAGACACTCTTCTCTATCAAGTTCTTCAGAGATATCTTCTGGAGCTTCATAAAACTGCTTATCGCGAAAACCTATGCTATCAGTATCAGCAATATTGCAGCCATACCAAACTTTTTTTATATTTGCCCACATAATCGCACCCGCACACATAGGGCAAGGTTCAGCTGTTGTATACAAATCGCAACCACTAAGATCAAATGAGCCTATATTCTTACAAGCGTCGCGTATAGCCATAACTTCACCATGACATGTCGGATCATTGCGCTTAACGACCTCGTTATGTCCTTTACCAACTATTTTACCATCCTTAACTATAACACAACCAAAAGGTCCTCCATGACCGGCTGAAATCCCTTTTCGTGCTTCGGAAATGGCTATTTTCATAAACTTATCCATAGTACACCTAATCTCCGCGATATCCGCATTTATTATGAATTATAACAGGCAGGAGGTTCGCCCCTGCCTGTCGGTATTATTCGGGTATAGCGCAGCTTATCTTGAAGTCTCCGCCTTCGCAGTTGTGTATGACAAGGTTCGTGATGTAGCTCTGAAGATCGACACATTTATAGTACAGAGCCTGTGCATTATACGTACCCATTCTCTCCGCATCAGTCATATTATCCCAGTCGGCTACGCCGTCCCATTTGCAGCAGATATAGCAAGTGACATACTGTCCAACATGGCTGTTTCTGAGGCTGATAAACTTGGAATATGTGAAAGGCTTTACATTTTCAGCCTTCACTTCGACATCGTCCTCTTGAAGAACCGCGCCAAACGGTCCTTCAAGAGGTGTTATCGCATACGTCTGATCATAGTATCCATACTCAT
This sequence comes from Ruminococcus sp., assembly GCA_017960805.1. GTDB lineage: Bacteria > Bacillota > Clostridia > Oscillospirales > Ruminococcaceae > Ruminococcus. Next base: position 31,677 of record JAGCYM010000055.1, on the reverse strand, counting down.
CTTCTTCGCCCCACGGAGGAGTTTCGTGATACGACTCATAAATGCAGTATCTGTCGTTGATCTTGAAGATGTATGGGTGCTTTATCTTCCCGTCCACAGCTTCTTCAGAAGTAGAATCCTCATACCAGCACATATTCTCCATGAAGGGCTCAAAGTCACTTTCTGTATCGAGATTGACCTCACGAATGACTTTGTATTCGTCAGCATACCATAATCTTACCTTTACATCCTCCTGAGCATACTCGCCCTCTATTCTGAAGCGGTATATGCCCCACAGCTCACCGTCCTTATCCTTTGCCGCCCATGCGGTAGAGACCGTATTGGTGTGGAGCTTCTCCCCGTCCATCGTAAGAGACATAGAATCAAGCTCATCAAGGTTGCGTGCATTGAAATTGACACCGACTGTTATAACGGTAGCTTTGTCGCTGTCGTCGGCATCTATGGCAGCCTCCTTGGGAGTGCCAACATAGTAATCAAGCAAGCTGACCTCGATGTTTTCGAGATATGCCATATCCTTGTCTTTGATCTTCTGAAGCTCCTCAGTCGAAAGCGTGGGCTCCTCAGTCTCGGGCTCGGACTCTTTTTCAGCCTCTGTCTCAGCCTCGGTGACCTTTGCCGCCGTTGTGGGCTGATTAGGCTTCTTAATATCGGTATCATCTTCCTTTGCACCGCAGCTTACAGCAGAAGCGGCAACACTGATGAGTGCAAGTACAGCGATTATCTTTTTCATTTTATTTCCCAATTATCCTTTATATCCGTTTCTTTCCCGAGTATTACTTGTTGTTTCTCTTCTTGTCGAGCTGAGCCTTAACTTTTATCGGGAGACCGAAGAGGTTGATGAATCCTGCAGCGTCAGCCTGATTGTAAACCTCGTCCTCGTCGAAGGTAGCAACTTCCTCATCATAGAGAGTGTAGGGTGATGTTACTCCTGCGTTGATTATGTTGCCCTTGTAGAGCTTGAGCTTTACATCGCCTGTAACGTTCTTCTGAGTTTCTGTAACGAAAGCACTGAGAGCCTCACGAAGCGGTGTGAACCACTGGCCATTGTATACGATATCAGCGAACTTTATGCCAAGGTACTGTTTGATACGAGCTGTTTCCTTATCAAGAGTTATTGTCTCAAGGACTTCATGAGCATGATAGAGTATTGCACCGCCAGGAGTCTCATAAACGCCTCTTGACTTCATACCAACAAGACGATTCTCAACAAGATCGGCAAGACCGATACCATTCTCACCGCCCAGCTTGTTGAGTGCACTTACCATTTCAACGCCGTTAAGTGTCTTTCCATCGAGCTGAGTAGGAACACCCTTTTCAAAGTGAATTGTAATATATGTAGGCTTGTCGGGAGCGTCGATTGGAGAAACGCCCATTTCAAGGAATCCCTTCTTTTCATACTGAGGCTCATTAGCTGGATTCTCAAGATCAAGGCCCTCATGTGAAAGGTGCCAGATGTTCTTGTCCTTAGAATAGTTTGTCTCTCGGCTAATCTTAAGAGGAATATTGTGAGCCTCTGCATAATCGATTTCCTGGTCACGAGACTTAATATCCCATTCTCTCCAAGGAGCAATTATTGTCATCTCGGGAGCAAAAGCCTTTATAGCAAGTTCGAAACGAACCTGATCGTTACCCTTACCTGTACAGCCGTGACAGATAGCATCAGCGCCCTCAGCAATAGCAATCTCAGCAATACGCTTTGCGATAATAGGACGCGCAAAAGAAGTACCGAGCATATATCTATTCTCGTAGATAGCACCTGCCTGAACAGTTGGATAAACATAATCCTGAATAAACTCTTCCTTTAGATCAGCAATTATGAGTTTGGAAGCACCTGTTTTATAGCCTTTTCCTCAAGGCCATCAAGCTCTGTGCCCTGTCCAACGTCACCAGAAACAGCAATTATCTCTGGATTGTTGTAGTTTTCCTTGAGCCACGGAATGATGATGGATGTGTCAAGACCACCTGAATAAGCAAGGACTACTTTTTTTACTTCTTTTTTAGCCATGATAAATACCTCCTGAAATTAAAACGCTGTTACCAGCGTGAAAAATCGTGATATTAATATTATACTACACTGTTTTGTGTTGTCAACCCTTTTTGAATAAATATTCATTTCAATCAGCAATATTCCTCAATTGCTGCATATTTATTCATAATATCCGTTTTAGAATGCATATTATGCGCAAAATTAAAGGGGATAGCATACAAAGCATCCCCATGAATAATTTCATTTTTCCTCTTTTTTCTTACATATGACATTGTAAACCAATACTCCTGCACAGGCAATAGCTGTGCCTGCAACATAGCTGAGTAGATCCTCAAAAGCAAAACTCGTACCTATAAGTGTGCGAAGAAAACTGTTCTCTATTCCGAATCTATCTACGAATCCCCACATCTGAATGAATTCGACAGCAAATGCAAATGCGAGCAAGCATATATTAACTAGGTAATGGTTGTTATTTCCTCCAAGTACTGCCTGTACAAAACAATATAGAACCCACATTACAATGATATCTCCACCATAATATCTGATGAAGTTTCCATGCTGTGTCAGTGCAATTAATACTTCAACTGCTACTAAAATAATAAAAAGAATTATATATGGTAATCGCCTTTTCATTCATCTATCTCCTTTGCAAGATCAGGAAAGATTTCTAAACTTCGTCTAAGGATTCCATTCATGCATGCAATGGCAGTTCCATAGTTTGTAAATGGGACCCCAAATACTTCGGCTGTATTCCTTCTGTGAAGCATCTCACGCTCGTTAAGCATACATCCTCCACAATGAATTATCAGAGAGTACTTTGAAAGGTCCTCAGGAAAATCACGTCCACTTGACAATTCGATATTCAGAACCTTTCCTGTAAACTTTTTCAGCAACGCAGGAAGTTTCACAGCACCAATGTCACCACACTGACGATGATGTGTACACCCTTCAGATATGAGTACTATATCACCATCTTGAAGTTTTTTTATCTTAGCCGCTCCTCTGACAGCTGACTCAAGGAATCCCTTATATCTGGACATAAGGATAGAAAACGAAGTTAACGGGACTTCTTCCGGAACGATCTTGCTCACCATTCCAAATACCTGACTATCTGTAACCACCATTCGGGGAGGATCAGAAAGCTTTGAGAGAGCTTCATTAAGCTGTCCTTCTTTTGCAAATACAGGAATGGCGTCAGCGTCAAGAATATCACGAAGCGTCTGGACCTGTGGAAGTATCATTCTTCCTTTTGGTGCAGAACCGTCAATTGGAGTGCACAATACTATAACGTCTCCATGACTTATCAAATCTCCGATAATACGTCGTTCATTAGCTGTATTCTTCGCAAGTCTTCCTATCATTTCCTTAAGTTCATATATATTTCTTCCTTTTTCTGCACTGACTGATATCTCTGCCGCTCCAGATAATTGGGTTTCAACAATATCGGACTTATTATATGCTATTACAAATGGCAGTTCCCTTTCTTTGAATAGCGAAATCAGTTCTTTGTCACAATCACTAATTCCAGTGCTTCCATCCACTACAAGAATTGCTATATCCGTCTTTGCAAGTATCTGACGAGTCTTTTTTACTCTAAGCTCTCCAAGAACTCCCTCATCATCAAAACCGGGAGTATCGATTATTTCAACAGGTCCTAACGGCAATAGCTCCATTGCCTTATAAACTGGATCGGTTGTGGTTCCCTTTACATCTGAAACTACTGCAAGATCCTGCCCTGTTACTGCATTGACTAGACTCGATTTACCGGCATTTCTTCTGCCGAAAAAGCCTATGTGTATTCTCTCGCCTGAAGGTGTATCGTTAAGGCCCATTTTCTTTCTCCAATCATAAAAGATCATCCCTTTCACGCTTTGTCCTCAAACTGAGACTTAATACTTTTTAGCGTCAAGGGTAGTTATTATGCTTCAATAAGAATTGATGATATAACTCGTTATGAGAATATCTTTATTTACATAAAGGCTCCCTTAAAAAAGGGAGCCTCTTTGCTCGTTTTTATAGCTCAGCCCAAGTTTATCTCTTAGAATTCAAGCTGATCAATAACACTTCTAAGTGCCTTTGCACTTTCACGAAGCTTTTCTTCCTCAACTTCAGTGAGTTTAGGGAATACCTCTCTACCGATACCATCGCTGCCAATTACACAAGGCAAGCTAAGGCATACATCGCTAATTCCATATCTATTTGGAACAAGTGATGATATTGTCATGATGTTATTTGTATCACGCAGGATAGAATCACAAATCTTGTTTACTGTCATCGCAATAGCATAGAATGTTGCGCCTTTCCTCTTTATGACTTCGGCACCCGCTTTTCTAACTTCGTCAATGATCTCGTCTTCATCAATATCTGCATGATTCTGGTCAGCGCAGTATTCCTCCATTGGACTACCTGCGATATTTGTAAGTGACCAAGGAATGAAAGAAGAATCACCGTGTTCACCAAAAACATATGCATGAACACTGTTAGGACTAAGGCCCAGGTGGTCAGCAATACTTGAACGCAGACGAGAAGTATCAAGTGCTGTTCCTGAACCTATTACCTGATAAGGCGTGAGATTTGTACACTTGAGAATAGCATATGTGAGAACGTCAACAGGATTACTAACAACAACATAAATAGCATCTGGTGCACAACGTGCAACCTGTGGCATTACATCCTTTATTATGTTGACATTTGCTTGCGCAAGATCAAGTCGTGTTTGTCCAGGCTTTCTTGCAAGTCCAAGAGTTACTACTACAATATCAGAATCAGCAGCATCTTCATATGTGCCATCCTTAATCTCAACATTATGACCAAAAGATACTCCCTGTCGAATATCCATAGCCTCGCCCTTAGCTTTTTCCTTGTTTATATCTATGAGGACAATATCAGTACATGTACCTGCAACAGCAAGAGTATAAGCAACTGTCGCTCCTACGTTTCCTGCACCAAGTATAGTTATCTTTGTTCCGCCTTTATTATCTCCCATAATAAGACCTCCAATTCGACTGCGTATAGCAGTGTGGTATATTATAATTATAGCATGTCAGCAGAAAATATCAAGCAGAATCCATGAAAATAATGTTAAAATCGTAAAAACAGACAAAAAACGTCTTATTTTTAACAATCTTTTATCATGACGGAACTTGCACATTTATGGCTTGTTTGAGATTTTCACATATAGTCATCTAAAAAATGGTGATGCTTTTCTCCATCATGATAAGATATTAATTTGCGCAGATTTACATTCTCAGGGCTACGGAAAATATTCATTTCCACAGCAGGATTTGTCTGCTTCAACTGTTTTATAAGGGCTTTTATCTCTGCCCGTTTTGATGCTTCCTCACCTTTTTTCTCTGTCACCTTGCAAGCACATTGAATAAACTCAAGGCCATTGAAATCACGCCACGCAATAATATCTTCTTCACGAACAAGATAAAGCGGCCGTATTAGTTCCACTCCTTCATAATTCTCGCTTTTCAGTTTTGGCATCATAGTCTGCATTTGTGAACCATAAAGCATCCCCATAAGAATCGTTTCTATAACATCATCAAAATGATGCCCAAGTGCTATCTTGTTACAACCAAGCTCCTGTGCCTTTTTATAGAGCCAACCACGCCGCAATCTCGCACACAAAAAACACGGATGCTTTTTTTCTTTTTCTGCAGATTCAAAAATATGTGTAGAAAAAACTTTAGCCGGTATTCCAAGGCGCTCCGTATTATCAAGTATATGATTCAGATTCTCATCAGTATATCCTGGATCCATTATTATATATTCTGCTTCAAAAGGAATTTCTTGATTCTTTTTAAGGCGGGATATACATTGTGCCATGAGCATGGAATCCTTTCCGCCTGATATACATACTGCAATACGATCACCTGGTAGTATAAGCTCATAATCACGCACTCCTCGGCGAAACTTTGTCCATATGCTTCTGCCGAATTCATAAGCGATAGAATCGCTAATACGATCGTTCACTACTAGAATCCCCCGTGTAATTTGATTTATATCTGATTATACCGCGAAGTCCTTACAGTGTCAAGATGGCAAAAAAGCCGAACGTCCCTAATGGGACGCCCAGCTTATGTTAGAGAGAAACTTATTTCCATTAATAGATTGATGACGCTTTCTGTGCAAGGTCACGAAGCTCATTTATCTTTTCATCGCTTCCGCCAATAGCGAGTGTGGTATTCATAATATAGTCGAATGATGATAACCCCTTATACTCTGAACCTTTCAGAAGCATCGCAAACTCAGCAACAGCTCCTGCGAGCTTTATTCCCTGTGTTGGGATTGTATTATACTTCTCAAAGCCATAAAGATTAGAAGAATATACTTCTTCTTCCGTATTAATATCCTTGTATGCAACGGAAAGCTTTATAAGCTCATCTCTTCCTTCTTCGCTTGAAGCATCTGTTAATTCTTTATGCTCAGAAGCAAATTCGAGTTCTACTCCACGGTATGTCGCTTTTGCTGGTTGCTTGTTAAGCTTGATTTCATAAAGCGCTGTAACTGAATGACCTGCTCCAACTTCTCCCGCATCTTTAGTATCATCAACAAAGTCTTCAGCGTTCATAAGCCTGTTTTCATATCCAACAAGACGATATTCTGAGACGGTTGATGGATTGAACTCAACCTGAATCTTTACATCCTTAGCTATAGTAAAGAGCGTGCCTCCCATCTCCTCAACAAGAACACGACGCGCTTCAGAAACTGAATCAATATAGTTATAATTGCCATTACCGTTGTCAGCAAGCGCTTCCATCTTATTATCCTTTAGATTACCTGTTCCAAAACCTAAAACAGACAAATATACACCACTATCACGTTTTTTCTCAATTAGTTTTGTCAGTTCTTTCTCTGAGCATTTTCCTATATTTAAATCACCATCAGTAGCAAGAATAATACGGTTATTTCCACCTTCAATAAAGTATTCCTCTGCAAGTTCGTACGCAGTTTCAATACCTCCTTCTCCGTTTGTTCCGCCATGAGCCATAATTGAACCAAGAGCTTCAATTATCTCATCCTTGTCTGCACCACTCGCACCTTCTAACACAGTTTCACTGGAACCGGCATATGTCACTATTGAAATGCGATCCTTATCTGTAAGATTATCTGTAAGCATTGAAAATGCAGTTTGAACTAGCGGAAGCTTATTATATGAAGACATAGAACCTGAAGAATCAATTAGAAATACAATGTTGGACGCAGGCATTTCATCCTGTTCAATACGTTTTCCCTGCAAACCTATCATCATTAGCTTTGTCTCTGGATTCCATGGGCAATCTGCAAGTTCAACATACTCACCAAAGGTGTTTCCGTCCTTTGGATCAGCATACTTATAATCAAAATAGTTAATATACTCTTCTATTCGTACCGAATCAGCATCGACCATCTTGTGCTCATTGAGCATACGACGAGCATTTGCGTATGAAGCAGTGTCCACATCTGCAGAAAAAGTTGAAAGTGGAACCACATTTGGGTCTATGAAGCCAGATTCTTCATAATGATTATACTCTTCATTAGTTGAACGGTAGTTATTATTGGTGTTGCTATTGGTAATTGATTCTTCAGAAACTACATGGTTTTCTGTCTTATAATCAGTCTTATAATCTCCCATTGATGATTCAGCATCTCCACAACTTGCAAATGTTGCTGCTACAAGTGGAAGTGTTAATGCTAGTGCTGCAAATCGTGATAATTTCTTACACATAAAAAATACACTCCTTTATCTTCCTTGCCTCGTCCGAAACAGAGGGAAGCCTTTTCTATGTTTCAATTATAGCCTAAAAACAGGCATTTTACAATAACAGAGAATTTTCAGTTCCAATACAAAAAAATAATAAAATATTACGTTGCAGGAAAAATATTACATTATTTTGACAATTATCACACAATGTGCACAAAAGGCTCGCTTTTGCCTTTATCACCCCATACTATCCTCCATACCACAGATGGAAAAAGTGTAAAAGCTCACAAATATGATACGATATTTCATTGTTTTTAATAGATCTATACTGTATAATATAAAATAGGGAATTATATATTCATCTCAACGATATTGGAGGGATAATCTCATGAACAAAACTATCAGGCAACTGGTGGCTGGCCTAGTAGGCATCACAACCATATTTGGCGCTACTTCGACAGCTATACCAATTGGTGATCTGGAAACAGCTTATGCTGCCGGAAAGATTGTCGCATTTCCGGGTGCTGTCGGAGGTGGAAAATATGCTACCGGCGGACGCGGAGGTCAGATTTACCACGTCACAAACCTTAATGATAGCGGTGAAGGATCTTTTCGTGATGCAGTAAGCAAATCAAACCGCATAGTAGTATTCGATGTTGGTGGAACTATCGAGCTTAAAAGTGCAGTTTCAGCTGTCAGCAATATTACTATTGCTGGACAAACGGCACCTGGCGGAGGCGGAATAACTCTGAAAAATTATAAAATGGCTTTCGGCGGAGATAATATTATTTGCCGCTATCTAAGTTCACGTCCTGGTCCATATAATGCTACTAGTTCTGGTAACGACGCATGGGGAGGCTCTAAAGGATCCAACTGTATAGTTGATCACTGCTCTATCGGCTGGGCGTCAGATGAACAGTGGGGACTATACTCAAATAACAATAATTACACCGTGCAGTATACCATCATCGGCCCCGCGAACTCATGGGGTGGACACGACAAGGGCATACATGGTTTTGGAATAATGATGGGAAACAGCAGCCTTACTTATGATCACAATCTCATAATTCATAATGTTTCAAGGAACTTCCGCGGCAAGGTTCCCGGTACTGGTGTTGCTGACTTTACAAACAATGTAATCTACGACTGGGGGTATCAAACCGCATACGGAACGATAGGCCACGTCAACTATGTTAATAACACACTTAAAGCCGGCAACTCCACAACAGGAGGATACAACTGGATAAACGTTGACAGCACAACAAGTCCACAGAACTTCAAGGTTTACTGTTCAGGCAATCGCCTAATTAATAAAGATGGTTCCCTACATGCTATCACCTACAACAACTGGGATGGTATTACTGTTAAAGATGGTATCGGAATTACTAAGGACAACCTGAAAACCTCTTTTCCCTTCACAATAGGCCTTGATGGTGAAAATCTTTCGTCCACAGTAGGCTGTGAAAGTGCTGAAGCTTCTTACGAGCACGTTATCAACTATGCAGGAAATGGTATCTCCCCCACTAAACGAAACGCTATTGATCAGCAGTGCGCTTCAGATGCAAAAAATGGTACAGGACAGTGCTCAGGTACAGCGGCATATGATGGCTCTGTATCTGATCTAAATAAGTATAACATCAAATGTGGCGTTACATATTCTTATCCATCAGCTGTTACCACAAAGGAAATAACAGACTCTGACAATGATGGAATGCCAGACGATTGGGAACGTGCACGAGGTCTAGATCCAACCGATCCAACTGATTACGCAGGAGACTACTGCGGTCAGGGTTATATGAATATAGAATACTACATCAATGATCTCACTGTAAACTCCTTCCCCGAAGGTGTAGTCAAAATTTCACCAGAAAGCGATACTCCTGCGCCTCCATCAACACCTGCAATTTCTGCATTTGAAAAAATAGATGCAGATTCTTTCGAAGAAAAAGAAGGCGTATTTGTTGAGGAATATTCCGGAACCCCAAACATTGTCGCTGGTATCGGAAACGGAGACTGGATGATGTACAAAAAAGTCAGCTTTAGTAGCGGGGCTAAATCATTTAGTTTTTGTATGTCAGGAAATGAATGCATTCTAGAGCTTTTCCTTGACAGCTTAGATGGTAGTCCGGTAGCCACAATCAACTTTGATGGTACAAACAGTTTCAAGGACTACACTCTAACCGAATCAAATATTACAGATATATCAGGTGTTCACAATCTATACATCAAATTCAAAGGAAGTGAAAGTTCACTCAGTAATATGAAGTATTTTGTATTCGGAGAAAAGGCACTTCCTCTTAGCGGTGACCTGTTTAAAAATGTTGAAATATCAGACGACGCTATTCCTGATTCGTGGAATATTGGAAAATCTGCCAACACCGGTTCATTAATATTTGGAGACCGCGATTTTACAATAGAACAAACCAACCTTGTCGGAGCTGAAATACTAATGACTGCTTGCAGCGCCAAAGGCACAACAGGAGATACTGCAACTTTTACTGCTGGAGCTGATATGACTCTACACATTGCACTTGATGACCGTGTGGAAAAGACTCCGGAATGGCTGTCAGACTATACACTGATGCGTACGCTTCTCACTGCAACTACTGGCCTCAATTTCAAGATCTATGACAAGAAGATATCAAAAGGCGAGAAAGTCACACTTGGAAGCAACGGACAGACATATCAGTGCGTAAATTTCTTTGCACTTGCAACACCTAATGCTACGCTTGTAGGAGATATAAATAACGATCAAGAAGTTGGTGTTGCTGACCTAGTAAAACTCAATTCTCACCTTCTTGGAAAAGCCCCTCTTTCAAATAACGAAGCTTCCAAAGCTGATATTATAGAAGACAATACAATAGACATGTTTGATCTTGTGGCATTAAGGAAAATAATCATTAATCAATAATATGCTAAAGGCATTCTCACAATGAGAATGCCTTTTTTACTATGATTGCTTCATTTTTCAAAAGCATATCATCAATTTCATTCGCATATCATTTATGGACAGCTATACTCAAGGAGGAGAATAGATGATATGGGACTTACTGAAAAAGAAGCGAAAGCTCGTCTTAAGGAAGATGGTGAAAACATCCTTGAGGGAAAGAAAAAAACAAGTGCTATAAGAATATTTGCTGGACAATTCAAAGATATCATGGTAATGATACTTCTTGGAGCAACAATCGTATCTATATTACTCGGTGAAATCTCGGATGCAATAACAATAATCCTCATTGTTCTTCTGAATGCAATACTTGGATTCATACAAGAATTTCGCACTGAACACACTCTAGAAGCACTTCGGTCTATGACTGCGCCGATAGCTAAATGTTATCGTGATGGTATTCTCCGAGTAATTGAAGCTTCACAACTTGTAAAAGAAGATGTTATTGAACTTGAAGCTGGTGATAGAATACCTGCAGATTGTGTAATTCTTAACTCAGCAGGCTTTTTTTGTGACGAATCTATTCTTACGGGAGAGTCAGAATCTGTAGCCAAGTATTCTGGAAATTCTAACGATTCTGATAATTCTCTAAATAAACCAAACATAGTATACTGCGGAACATCAGCCATCCGAGGCACTTGCAGAGCACGTGTAATCGCAACAGGTAAAAAAACACAAATGGGCCATATTTCTGATCTCTTAGTTGACATTAACAAAGAATTGACTCCGCTTCAAAAACGGCTCTCAGAACTTGGTAAAGTTGTGGCAATTATTTGCCTTATTGTATGTGTAGCGGTATTCGGCGCCGGTGTGCTGCGCGGCGAAGATGTTTTTAATATGCTTATGACCGGAATTACTATCGCAATTGCAGCGATACCTGAAGGCTTACCTACAACAGTCACTATCGCTCTTGCCATCGCTGTCAGCAGAATGCTAAAACAAAAAGCTCTGGTCAACAAACTTCATAGTGTTGAGACTCTCGGCTGTACTTCAATAATATGCTCTGATAAAACAGGAACTATCACTGAAAACAAAATGACTTTAACCGAACTCGCAACTGTTGATAGCTGTTTCCATTTCAGTGGTATGGGCTACCGCCAAAAAGGTAATATAAAACGTGATGAAGAAACTGATGCCGTCAATCCTATCAATGAACACGCTCTTTCCGAAGCACTGAAATGCGGCGTGTTATGCTCTGACGCAACGATTTGGAGCGATAAACCTTTTTCTTTACGAAAGCATGATGATATACATGTAAATAGGAACTGGAATGTTACTGGTGATCCTACAGAAATTGCAATTCTCATAGCTGCATCAAAAGCTGGCATGTTTAAAAAGGAACTTGAAGCAGAAACTCCACGCCTAAATGAACACCCTTTTGACAGTGAAACAAGATTCATGGCTGTACATGTTAACGACATGGAAGGGAAGAGAGCATATTTCAAGGGAGCGGAAGAAGTGATTCTTTCCAGATGCAACAGATATATGTCCGACAAAGGAGAAATATTACCACTCACTTTAAAAGTGCGTAGTCAAATATCAAAAAAGGTAATAGATTTGTCTGATAAAGCTCTCAGAGTACTCGCTCTCGCATACTGTGACTGCGAGATTTTTAACCCTGATAATAATGGTCTGGTATTTCTAGGCTTAACCGGTATGCTTGATCCACCGCGTGAAGAGGCAAAAACAGCTATTCGTAAATGTGCAACAGCATCAGTTAAAACTGTGATGATTACTGGAGATCATAAAAACACTGCTGTTGCTATTGCGAAAAAGGCCGGTATTCTTAAAAATGGATTAGCGATTACAGGCAAGGAACTTGATGCTTTATCTGATAACGAGCTTGACCGTAATATCGATAAATACACCGTTTTCTCTCGTGTTGAACCTATACATAAACTTCGTATAGTACGAAGTTTCAAACGCCGAGGAGAAATTGTCACTATGACAGGCGATGGGGTTAATGACGCTCCTGCTATCAAAGAAGCAGACGTAGGCGTAGCCATGGGTATCACCGGCACCGACGTCACAAAACAAGCTGCAGACGTTATCCTCATGGATGATAATCTTGCAACTCTTGTTAATGCTGTTGAACAAGGACGATGTGTATACACAAATATACGTAAATTCGTTCGCTATCTCCTGTCATGTAATATTGGTGAAGTCCTGACTATGTTCGGCGGAATAGTAATGGGAATGCCTGTAGTTCTCCTCCCTGCCCAAATACTCCTTGTAAATCTCGTAACGGACGGCCTTCCAGCTATAGCACTCGGACTAGAACCTCCTGAAAAAGATATTATGAAGCATCCTCCACGAAATTCTGATGAAGGCTTCTTTTCTGACGGACTGATGTGGAAAATAATTATACGCGGTATTCTTATTGGATTATCAACACTTACATCTTTTTCGCTTGTCCTAAGAATGAATGGAAGTCTTGATTCCGGACGAACAGCCGCTCTCATCACTCTTGTTATGTCCCAGCTTATTCATGTATTTGAATGCAAATCAGAAAAAAAATCCCTGTTTACTATTTCTCCTCTAAACAATATAAAACTAGTTCTGGCAATTATCGTATCAATAGCTGTGCTTTCTTCAGCAATTCTGGTTCCACAGCTTCAAATGGTGTTCAATACAGTTATTCTGACATCTAATCAGTTCCTAACTGCACTTGGACTAAGTGTTGCCGTACCTGTTTTTAGCAGTTTATCTAATTTATTTTTCAAAAAAAAGAATGACTGAAAATAATGTCAGTCATCCTTTATTAGTAATTATGTATCTTTTAGTTCGATGTAGCTGCAAGTCCAAATCCGAGTAAGAACATTGCCCCAACTATTAGAAGTGATATAATTGTTAGAATAAGAATAATCAGAAGATTAGCTTTTGCGAAGTTCTTTGCCGAAGGATCTGTCGCGGCTAAAGCCATGATAATAAGGCCTAGAAGAGGCAAGCATCCAATAAGGAACATCCATCCTATCCATCCCATTACGCTGGTAGAGGCTACGGGAGGAGCCACAGAAACATTTGTATAAACAGGTGGAGCTACACGTGGAGCAACCTGTACAGGAGCAGGACCTGCCTGAGCAGCAGCACCGCAAGTAGGACAGAACTTTCCGTTAAATTCTGTTTTACAATTGTAACAAACAGCCATAATATAAACCTCCTAATAGAAAGCAATGTCGAACATTGCTGAATGTACTAACATTATATCACAGCTTTTTGTAAATTTCAATACAAAAACCAAAAGTTTTTTCTGCATTCATCTTTTTTCTTTAAATTCCAGGGAACCGAGCGCAAAATAATAAACCTTTATGATACTAAATGTCATTGTTTTTCCCTACAACACTATGGTATAATTAATAAAATAGCTGCTTAAACAATATGAGCAGAAAGGGGAAAACAATATATGAGACTAAAAAAGCTAGTTTCCCTAGTTCTCGCAGGTTGCCTCGTATTTGGGCCTTCTTCAATCAAGAATACTCTGACACACAATGCGGATGCAGCAGGAACAAGGGTATCAGTTCATGACCCGTCCATAGTAAGGGATGGCGACACCTACTACGTTTTTGGCTCTCACATCGAAGCCGCAAAATCCGCAGACCTCCAGAACTGGAAGACGTTTGCGAACGGCTATGCTCGTACAAACAATGTAGAGTTCGGAAATCTTTCTCAAAATCTATCCAAAGCTTTTGCATGGGCTGGTGAAGATTTAGAAGACTGCAAGGGCGGTTTTGCGGTATGGGCTCCAGATGTTGTTTGGGACGCTGACTATATTAATTCAGATGGTTCAAAGGGCGCTTATCTGATGTACTTTTGTACATCCTCAACGTATATGCGCTCAGTAATCGGCTTCGCGGCGGCGAAGAACATCGAAGGTCCGTACACGTTCGTAGATACGCTCATCTACTCGGGCTTCACGAACAACGACAGCTATGCTACCAGCGATACCAAGCGTGTAAACCGCAAGTACACCTCCACCAATGTTGATGAGCTCATCGCCTCGAACGAGGTTACGTTCAACAACAGCTGGTTCAACAAAGACAACTTCAACAATCAACTCTTCCCGAATGCAATAGATCCGACTATCTACTACGGTGATGGGAAAATGTATATGTGCTACGGCTCTTGGTCAGGCGGAATATTCACCCTCGAAGTTGATCCGCAGACAGGCTATGTCAAGCACCCCAAGTCGGGCACTACTCCCGACGGACGCATGATAGATAGCTACTTCGGCACTAAGATATCTGGCGGCTACGGAAAATCGGGCGAAGGGCCATTCATCGAGTATAACCCCGAAACCGGCTACTACTACCTATGGGTGACTTACGGCGGTCTGACCTCCACTGGTGGCTACAATATGCGAGTTTTCCGCTCGGAAAGCCCGCTTGGTCCATTCGTTGACCCTGCTGGAAAAAATGCCGTGCTACCAACTAATCCCAATCTCGACAGTGTAGGTCTGAAAGTAATGGGCAACTACAAGTTCAGCTCGCTCAGCAAGGCATATATGGCATGCGGTCACAATTCCGTCCTCCGCGACAACGACGATAAGTGGTATCTCGTGTACCACACCCGCTTTGACGACGGCGCAGAGTTCCACGAAGTACGCGTGCATCAGATGTTTTTCAATGTGGATGGCTGGCCTGTCGTCGCTCCGTTCGAATACAGCGGTGACGAGATATGGGATGGCGGCTATGACGAATCTGATATCGTTGGCGCTTACGAATACATTGACCACGGCACCTCTACCGATGGAAAAATAATCAACTATCAGAAAATATCACTCAACTCCGATGGAACCATCAGCGGAGCTGTAACAGGAACATGGGAACAAGACGCGGAATCCCCAACGGCTACGCTCATCATCAGTGGTAAGAACTACAAAGGATATTTCCTTGCGGCAAAGGACGAAACTGGCAAGCTTGTGATGTCTTTTTCAGCTGTAGGACGCGACAACCACTCTGTCTGGGGAGCCAAAACCTCCACTTTTTCAGGTACTCCCCGCTCAGGAATGGCTGACTACGTTGACGCAAATGCTGAAATGGTCATAGCGAAGGATACCCTTGGAGTGCCAAGTGCTTCGCCATATCTCAGCAATACCGATCTTATCAGCGGAATCCCATACTATATAACAAATGTCAACAGCGGTCTAGCTATAGACCTCCCGAACGGAAAGCTCGATGAGGGCACGAATATCCAGCAGTGGGAGCAAAACAAGCTATGGGCTCAACAGTGGAGAATAGTCTCTGTTGACAATGAATGGTGTAGAATAGTGTCAATGGGTGATGAAACGAAGTGTTTAGCTGTCGCTTCAAACACAGCCGCTGATGGCACGAACGTCGAATTACAGGCCTACACAGGAACAGACAACCAACTCTTCAAAATAGTCAGCGCACAGGCACCGTCGTACTACGGAATCGTGTCAAAGTGCTCAGACGGAAAGGGTGCGCTCGATGTATACGAGTGGTCGAAGGAAAACGGAGGCAATATCAACCAGTTTGCATACAAGGAATACGAATGTCAGTTGTGGAACATCACACCAGTTCGTCCGAAGCTCACAGCCGGACAGTGCTATTATATAAGAGAAGCATTCAGCGGCAATTACGTAAGCCTCGGCGTTAATTCACTCGGCCTCAGCAACTCTCTTGTTGCAAAATCTGAAATAAAACCTACAAGGTGGATACTCTATCAGAACGGCAACGAAACTTATTCCTTCGGAGACGCAGATTTCAATTGGAACACATTCCTCCCCGTACTTGTTGCTGTTGACGAAAACAGTCCTGATGACGGAGCACCTATTAAATTCATGAGCGTGAACAACAGTACTTACGCATCATTAAAATTCATCGCCAACAAGAACGGATCATACACAATACTAACTTCTTCGTCCGACTACCAATCTTGCTATTACAGTGAATTTACAAGCAATGAACAAGCTGATATCGTCCAGAAAAAGTACGACCCGAAAAAATCGGATTACACTGGTTTCATACTCGAGCCTGTTCCACGCTCGATGATTGAAATTGACAACCGCGGAGATGTAAATCTCGACGGCGACATTACTGTTGCTGACCTTGTTCTTCTCCAGAAGTATCTGCTCGGCGCAGAAAAGGTACTCCCAGAATGGAAAAACGCGGATTTGGATATCGACGAAAGAATCGATATGTTTGACCTTGTCATATTGCGCCGATTACTTTTAGGAATGGATAATGCGACTTTATAACAACAGACGAAGCATCGATCACAATTCAATAAATAATTTAAGGCGTACCAAAATGGTACGCCTTATTATTATTCCTGAGCAAGTATTTCCTTGTAGAACTCAGAATAGTCTTTTCTTCCTTGTTTCGTAAATTCTATAGCTGTTCTCGGATGCTGATTAAGAAGCCCAGTCATGAGATATTGAAAATCAAAGCCCCATACAGCTCCCTGCTCACGAATTGCAGGCATTTGCTTCTCAATAAACTGAATTACCGGATATACATTATACTTAGGATTTTTCAGGAAGCCTAGAAGTAATTCCATTGCACAGTTACCAGCTCCTCTGCCCATTCCTGCATATGTTGCATCAAGCCAGTCAACACCATCACCAACAGCCTCAATAGTATTTGCAAAAGCCAGCTGCTGATTATTATGAGCATGCATTCCTATTTTCTTTCCATACTTCTCAGCAACATCACCATAAAGATTTGCTATTCTCGCAATCTGCTCTGGATAAAGCGCACCAAAACTATCTACAATATAGAAGACATCAACGGGAGACTTTCCTAGGATATCAAGAGCAACCTTCACATCAGTTT
This sequence comes from Ruminococcus sp., assembly GCA_017960805.1. Taxonomy (GTDB): domain Bacteria; phylum Bacillota; class Clostridia; order Oscillospirales; family Ruminococcaceae; genus Ruminococcus. Next base: position 14,260 of record JAGCYM010000055.1, on the reverse strand, counting down.
CCTGAGCATTAGAAATTGCCATAATATTACAACTTACTTCGTAACCCTTGCTTTTCGCATCCTCAATCATATTAACAGCCGTTGGAATTTGATGAAGATAAGTTGCTACACGAATAAGATCAATAGGACTTTCACTACGGTCGTGAATATCGTTTTTATAATTACAACGTCCTACATCAGCCATTACTGCTATCTTAAGATCAGTATTATTTTCTCCAACAATTGATCTTATATATTCATCATCACAGAACTTACAAGGACCAAACTTGCTCTCATCGAACATTTCTCTATCGCCCTTATAACCAAATTCCATATAATCTACTCCTGCGCGGAGATTAGCATTATATAGGGCCTTTACAAAATCGTCACTAAAACGGAACTCGTTAACAAGTCCTCCATCTCTGAGGGTTGCATCAATGACCTTAATATCAGGTCTGTAGTCCATAAGCTTTGATACTTCTTTCATATCATCGAATCCTTTCACGCTTTATACTTTTACGCTTTTATGTATTAAACCGTTTCTTTATATAGTATATCATAACAATTATAGTTTGTCAAACATATTCAATATATTTTTTTCTTTAAACTATATAAACGTTTATAATAAGAAAGCAAAATGCGGCGCCACAGTGTGAAGCCGCATAATGAGGGATGATTAAGAAGATTTCGTATTTAACGCCCGTTACCGAATTCGCGGGACTTTACTGCTTAAAAGCCACATCTTTATCTGTTAATATAATATCACTTAAGAGTAATAAATACAACTCATAAAATGTAGATAAGGTGGATATTTTGAAAGGATTTTCAAAATTTGTATTTACACGACTTTTTCGCCTTACTACGTCATTCTTTATAAAAGAATAACAGCCGTGTACCCAAAAAACACGGCTGAATTCTGATTTGTCTTTTCCCTTACATTATAAAGTTCGGAATTATTATAAACCTGCTGCTGCCGTAGTGCAGTCAGCGGCAGCAGGTCATAATCTGATGGTTTTCGGAGCTGTGCCCCTATTTTTATAATTATGCGAACTGCCAGTAATCGAATTCGCAATCGCCACTGAATATCATGTAGATATCCTTTGTACCGGATACTTCGTTAACAACGCCGAGAGTATTCTCACTACCATTAAGTTCGCCATAACCAATAACTGTACCAGTCTGTGAGCCTGCAACGAATTTAACTGTTGCATTACCGCTACCCTTAACTGTGATAGATGAAACTCCCTTGCTGAAATCAACACCGCTAACCTTGATCCAATCGCCCTTCTTGCACTTAACCTTTGTATCGCCTACGCCTGAAATAGAGATGTTCTTGGACTGGTTATTCATTGTTTCTGCCTGTACCTTTTCATAAGGATTGAGATTCTCGATCTGGCTTACGCCCTTCTGTGAACCATTACATGTAATCTTTCCGTTGCTTAATGTTGCCTTATCGATACAGGGTGATCTGTAGTTAAGACCCTTACCGCCGTTAACGCCCATACGCATTTCAAGCTGACGTGAGTGATAAAGAACATAGTAGCCGCCCTTGAATTCGATAATTGAGTGGTGGTTGTTACCGCCGTTGTCGAGTCTCTGTGTACCTGTGTTCTTAAATACAACACCCTGGTACTTGTATCCGCCGAGCGGATTTGTTGATGTCATGTAACCGATATCAGCGCTGCTGAATGAATTGCCGTTTACATTTGCACCACCTGGAACATTCCAGTTGTGGCAGAATGAATAGTACCATGTGTTGCCGATCTTGATCATGCTTGAGTCTTCGAAGAGGTATGGTGTACCAGGATCGAAAGGTGTACCCTTAATTGAGATCATGTCATCGCCAAGCTGAACGATACGTCCCTGCTTTGTTTCAGCAGCCTGTCCGTTTGGAACACCACCGCCGTATGCTATCATACCGATATCTGAATCTGGATCATAGTAAACGCCAGGATCAAAGAGCCATGTTACGTTACTGTTTGGTGTATTTCTTGAAATAAGTTCTCTGCCAAGAGGATCCTTAACATTCTTTGTGAATGCCGGGTCATCAGCAGTAAGAACACCGATACCTGAACCATTGTTTGCAAAGTAAAGGAAGAACTTATCCTGTCCGTTGATCTTCTTCCATGCAGCATCAGGAGCCCAAGCATTATTAGCCCATTTTGCGATTGCACCAGTTGTTCTAGTCTTTGCAACAGGAATCTGACCGTGGTCTGTCCAGTTTACAAGGTCTGCTGTTGATAAGCAGTTGATATAACCTGACGAATAATCGTTCTCAATCATCTGATTATTCTTATATGCGAATTCATCAGCTGTTGTGTAAACGTAAAGTCTGCCGTCATAAACGAGCCAACCGGGGTCAGCACCGAAACGCTGAGTATAAAGTGGATTATTCTCGTCTAGCTTCTTAAAGCTTTCTGCAAGTGTAACTCCGCTGAACTTAGCTTCGTACTGTGTAGGATCGATTGTCTGTACGGGTGGTTTCTCAGGAACTGGGAACGCTTCGAGTTTACCGAGAACGAATTCACTGAGGAGAACGAGGTCGTTCATCTTAACTTCACCGTCCTGGTCAACGTCAGCGTTCTTCTTAGCCTGTGAATCTGTGTTTGTACCAACGAGCACCTGACGCTCACCGATGAGGTCGAATGCTGTTACTCTGCTGTCGAAATCGATATCGCCGATGATCTTTGTCTTAACAACCGGCTGAGGAACATCAGGCTGACCTGCACCTGGGATCTTAACACCCTTTTCAGCACCTACTGCGTAGTCTACATAGAAATCGTTAGTTGAATCGTCGTTTGTCTCAACGTAAATCTGGAATGAAGAACCACCAGCGGGCAGTGTGTATGATGTGTTAGCAAGCTGAATCCACTCACCTGCGGGAGCAACGCCGCTTGCGATCTCGTCGTACTGAGTCTCACCTGAAGCATCTGTGTACTGGAGTGAGAACTTGAAGCCTGTTGTATCGCCTGTCTTGGACATAGCATTTACAGAGAAGCTGTAAGCCTCGCCAGCCTTGAATGCCTGAGAGTCGAGTGCAAGTGATGCACCGTTCCAGGAAGCTGTTCTGCCTGATACGAAGAGAGAATTCGAGCTTTCGTAGCCGCCGCTTGCCTTGTCAACAGAAGCGCCGCCTCTGCCAGACCAGCCGTTTGTATCTTCCTCGAATGTGTGCTCGAACCAGTAGCCTCTTTCGTCAACCTTGGGAGGCTCCGGAGGAGTATAGTCTCCACCGCCAGGTCCTGTATACGGAATACCAACGCCCCATTCGCTCTGTGGAAGGAGTGACTGAAGTTTTGTATAAGCAGCCTTAGGCTGATTGTTGCTATCGTAAAGAAGTGCATTGCTTCCTGCACTAAGCCAGGAGTTAGCATCGTTTGGTCCCCAAATCTGAATGAGAGTTACTTTAGAGCCGTTGGGGTGGTTCTTATTCCAGTCAACAGCGTGCTGGAAGATAGCAGCGTACTTTGTAGCCTGATCATTGTAGCTGAACTTGCCGTTCTCTACGCTAATATCAAGCTCTGTTACCTGAACGTCGATACCGAGGTTGAGGTACTTATCCATAGCAGCGAGGTAAGAGTCTGTTGAACCCCAAGCGTTTGTAGCAGCTGCGCTGATATGTGACTGCATTCCCATACCATCAAGGTAGCCAGCCTGAGCGCAGGGCTTAAGGATGGTATTTATGATTAAGTTCTGTTTGTCATTAGCGAACTCGTTATAGTCATTGTAGAAGAGTTTACAATTCTTAGGAGCATACTGTCTTGCATACTTGAATGCGAGAATTACCCATGAGTTATCACCGTAAACGGATACCCACTTGGACTGTCCGTTGCCTGTACCGCCCTGACGTATTCCGTTCGATGAGCCGTCGGCGATTACCTCGTTACATACGTCATATGCGTAGAGGTCAAGGTTAGGATACTGTGTCTTATAAGCAGCGAACATATTCTTGATGTAGCTCTCAAGGCGTTTCTCCATCTGCTGCTTGCTGCACCAGTTACCATTGCTCTGGAAGAACCATGTCGGTGACTGGCTGTGCCATGCGAGTGTATGTCCTCGGAAGCCGAGACCGTTCTTCTGAGCGAAGTCACATATAGCTGCACAGCTGTTGAGAGATACCTTGATATCAGTATCTGTAGAACCGTTCTGAACAAGAGTAGCATCAGGTTTTGTCTCGTTCTCGCACTCTACAGCGTTGTAGTCCTTGAGGAAGTTACCTGTGATACCGCTGTTGTTAACGGTACCTCTGTTAAGGATGTTACCAACACGGAAATACTTAGCAAACTCATCCTTGAGTGATTTGTCTGACTGAGCTGCGAGAGCATCCTGTGTGGACTTCTTAGTTGTAATAGTGAAATCATCGAACATGAAGTCGTTTGTGCTGTCTGTTGTGAGCGTGAGCTCATACTCGCATGTGTCCTTCGGAGCCTTGAACGAATTTGCGATCTCTGTCCACTCGCCAGCCTTTGCCTTAACACTTGCAAGCTCGATAATAGTAGACTTCTCTGTGTCGTTCATATCAACATAGCGAAGAGTAAGATGGAAGGTCTCATCAGTCTCACTGTAAACGTTCATTGAGTAGTTGTACTTAACTCCACCGAACAAATACAGACCCTTTGTAGACTGTGCGCCCTCATCAGAGGACTTACGTCCTGTCATTGCCATGGCTCTTGAGCCACCAATACCAACACCCTCAACTGGCACGATATTATTAGCCGCGTCAGTTCCATGCCAACCGTCATAGCTGACATCGAAGCTGTCGTATGTGACCTCGGCAGCCTGAGTTGCAGTCATGAACTGCGGCATTGATGCAAATGATGTTGCAAAGCAAGCCGCTGCAGTCATAGCTGCATACAGTTTTTTCCTGTTCATAAAGATCATCTCCTCATTTCCTTAGATTTGGGTTGCCCCTACTTATTCATTTTATTCCATTATACACTGTTCATTTTTGGTTCACAACCCACATTCTGCAGATAAGGTGGAAAAAATGAATGAACAAATCCAAAAAATACATACAATTTTAGAAAAAGTTGTATTGTTAGGCGTAGCTACCGTACGTACAAATCCTGATTTGTATTCTCATTTCATATAGCTGTTTACATTATAAATAAGGTATTGACTTTTTTGGAAATTTGTTATATAATATTTCCGAAGCTATGACACGCTTTATTAAATTGTATATTTAATGTATTTACAAGGAGGATGAAAAATGGCTGGACAGGGAATGGGCGAATACTGTGTAGACATCGTTATGTGTATTGATGCTACTGGTAGTATGGCTCCAATCATTGATGAAGTTAAAAAGAATGCAATCTCTTTCTATGAAAAATTCATTGAATCCATGGAGGAAAATGATAAAGAAGTTGAAACACTCAGAATAAAGGTTATTGCTTTCAGAGATTACGGATGCGATCAGGATCCCATGGTGGAATCTGAATTCTTTAAACTCCCTGAGCAGAACGATGACTTCCGTAGATTTGTTGATAATATTGAAGCAAAGGGTGGCGGAGATATTCCTGAGAATGCTCTTGAAGCAATCGCTCTTGCCCTTAAATCTGACTGGACAACTGATGGTTCAAAACGCCGTCATGTAATACTTGTATTCTCTGACGCACCAGCTCTCCCTTTAGGAGCAAGAGCTGGTTCATCCGGTTATCCCTCAGGAATGCCAGCTGACATAGCACAGCTCGGAGCATGGTGGGAAGCTACGGATCAGACACTAGGCAGCAACTACCAGGCTAAGGCTGGTCGACTTGTTGCATTCGTACCTAATGCTGAACCTTGGACCGAACTGCAAGCTTGGAACAGATATTGGCCTGCATTCTCACCTGCTGGAACAGGTCTGCCAGATGTAGATATTCAGTCAGCAATCGACCTAGTAGTAGGTTCATTCTAAAAAATATAAAAGACCGATGCAGAGGAAATCTGCCTCGGTCGCTTTTTTAATAGGAGGCTGTTCGATGTTTGAATTGTTTTCAACCGAAAGACTTGCTATAAGAAAATTCGTCCCCGAAGACTATCCTGACCTCGCTGATATCCTGACAGATCCTGAAGTTACTTATTTTGAGCCATATGAAACCCTTACCCGCGAAGCTTGCATAAAAGAAGCGGAAAAATTTTCACAAAGTGACGAGTTTTTTGCTGTAACACTTGATAATACGGTTATTGGGAAAATATACTTTTCCCGCAAAGGTGCGGGCACTTATGAACTTGGATACACTTTCGGACTTGCCCATCAAGGAAAAGGCTATGCAAGCGAAAGTGTAAAAGCATTTATAAAGTATGCCTTCTCAGAACTTGGCGTTCGTCGTATCATCGCACAAATAGATACACGCAATGTCAAATCTGTCAATCTTGTAGAAAGAATTGGTATGCGCCGTGAAGCGTTCCACAGGGAATTGTATCCGAGAAAAGATGATAAGAGCAAATTCAGTGACTTCTATGTATATGCTATATTGAAAAGTGATTTGGACGAAGAAGAATATTAAACATTATCTTGGTTTTCTTGATGTAACAAACATATCTGATCACTTTAGCATTTCAAAGAAATAAAAGACAACACTCCCATATGTATTTTAGCAGCACTTGATCTGCACTCTCAAAAAGGAGAAAAACTATGACATTGACTGTTTATAGACAAGCATCAAAAACACGTCCTGATGGGACAATAGTTTATAAAGGGGAAGACGCTTTGCCATATGCTGACTCTCAACTCATAATGGTCGCTGATGGCCTCGGAGGAGCTTCTGCAATTCGTCACAGTTCAATCAAAACTGAAATGTTTGATGAGGAAGCCGTTGTAGATACTCTCTTTTCCGGAGTATTTGAAGACTATTCAAACCCCATACTGCAAGACTATATCAAGCGTTCTTTCTTCGAACTCCGTTCAGTCAAGGGCTGTTACACCGACAACGTAAATAACATAAAAAAAGGCGGATATTTTGCATCACGAATCGTTTCTGCAATAGTATTACACGAATTCTTATACAATGATAAACTTAAACCAAACAATTATTTCACTTCTCTCAACCTCCTAGACTCGCGGGAAAAATTTGAAGAAAGAATTTCTAAAATAGGAGAGTATTTTACAGAATTAATAGATAAGAAGCTACGTGCGTCAGCACAGAATGCCAATATTTTTTATGAGTCATCATATACGGGATTGTCTCTTCTAGGAACAACTCTCACTGCCATTCTCTACCGCGAACTCGGTAGCGAAATCGAACTGCTGCTCCTCACTGCAGGTGACTCCCGTCCATATGTTTGGACCGAAAAAGAAGGGTTATGCCAACTTACTCTTGATGAAGAACGAGCTGATGGTGGCATGACGAATTACATTAAGGTTGATGATGAGGAACGTTTCACAATTAACTCAAATTATATGAAATTCTCTCGTCCTTGTGTTATTTTTGTTTCTTCAGATGGTTGCTTCGATTCAAGCAGTTTTCTTTCTCCTCTCGCATTCGAGAAGACTATACTTAATAAAACAATAGCTTCAACTTCACCTGAAGAATTAAGCTCACGCCTTCACGACTTCTTCCTTGAAAACGGCAGACACGATGACAGCAGCACAATTTCAATGAAAATTTCAGGATACTCTGGATTTGACGAGTTCAAGCGCGCAGCAGAACGTCGTCTAGCAGAGATAGAAAAACTCTTCACATCACAAATGCCTGACCTACTCGACGAAGACTATGTTGGCGAGTATGAACGCAGTCTGGATGAAGCTCCCGATGAAATGTCATTACTAATTTCATCATTAAGGGAAAACGAAATTGTTCATAAATACTGTGAAGAAGAAGTGAGAGACGAAGCAATAGAGCTTACTGATAATGATAATGTTATACAGAACGCTGTGGAACTTTGTAAATCTTCACGAGATGATGTCAAAAAAATTGCTTCTGATATCGCTTCTGATGAATCTGATGACAACGATTATAATAAAATGATAGAAGCAGTTAACAGCTTTAACGCAGCAAAAGATACCTATGAATCTATGCACTCAGAGAAATATGCAGCTAATCTCAAATCTATCGCATATAAATACTGGTCTGATAACGCTTCAACCATTATCACTGATATAAGAAATGGAACAACAGCCTATCCCACAGATCTCTCAAAAGAAATAAAAACCGTCGCTGATACTTTAAGTGAAAAACTTGCACACCTAAAAGTGAATGCAGAAAAACAAAAGGAACTCTTTGATAAATACATGAGCTCCTATTCAAAATACATCGGAGGTGAAGACAAATGAAATTTCATGGCTATGAACTAGTCACCGACTGGAAAAACAGCCAATGCGGACAAACTGCTTCTGCTACAAGGGCTGGAAAAAAATATTTTCTAAAAAAATACCAGACACCTGTTGCTCCAATCAATAACGGAACTCTAGATGCAAAAACCTTCGCACACAACGAGAAACTCTTCAACGATTTTGTCGACACCAGAAAACGTGTAAATCAGGCGATTCGTACAATCGCTGGATCAGGTGGAAACATAGTAATCCCCTGCGACGAATTTATCGAAGGCAATCAGTATGTTGAAGCAGCTGAATTTGTAAACGGAGCCATCGACGATGACGAAACAGAAGGTGTACTTGCCAGTTTATCGGTTGATGTCAAGAAGTTACTTATGCAAACCGCTGCCGGAGCTCTTTTCAGTGTCCATAGCAAAGGAATTATACACAGTGACCTCAAACTAAAAAACGTACTGCTTGTACGTAACACAACAGGTAATTATGTTGCTAAGCTGATTGATTTTGACAGCAGCTATTTCGTAGATGAAAAACCTGAAGAAATAGTTGGAACTATAGACTATTATTCTCCAGAGCTTGGTGAGTATGCCGACAGTGAAGATGACAGAGAAGTAATAGGGAAAAAAATCACTGAAAAATCTGATATTTTTTCCCTTGGTTTGATTTTTCATTTTTACCTTTCTGGTGGTCTTCCTGAGCCGATTAACCTTACAGACAAACTAAAAAAACGCAAGGAAAAAGGAAAAGTTATATATTGTTGGATAGCTCTTAACAGCGGTTGTGAGCTTCAACTCAGCCCACTCATTAAAAGCCCTAAATACGCTTCCCTTATACGTGATATGCTTCAAAAAGATCCTAATGCCCGTCCTTCCGCATCAGAAGTCCTAAAACGTTTACGTGAAGCTGAACCTGTTATTGAAGAACCATGGCCAGAACACAGCATTGTTCTCGACAGATCAAAACTCGAGGAAGCAGATATAGCCGGACTTCGCAAAATCACTGTTGACGGCGAAAAGGCCTACGAACTCATATACTTTGATGGAACAAAAAAATCTGTAACCAAGGACGAAATGTTCTCAATGGGCCTTCTGAAAATTACGGCTCCCACGGGGTTCTGCACGCCTTGGGATGAACACGGCCTTGTATTTGATATTGATAAAATAAAAAGTCGTGGCTTTATATCTTGTGAACAGAAAATAATGTCAGGAATTAAGGGATATCAGTTCTATCGAAGCGATTCAAATTCTATGTTCTTCAAACCGGAAACACTGATTGCAATGAAATATGCAAATAAAACCGACGCTCCATCCCCCGCCCCTACGTCAGATGATTCAGCACCGGCACCAACAATGAAAGAAGTAAAAATTTCTGATGCAACTCTGACCGAAAGCTCTTTACCATCAGAATCACACTCTTCAACCATACCATCTTTTGCTGAGCCCTGGGAAGAGCATAACATTGTTTTCGATGAAGATGGAATAAAAGCTAAGGGATTTGTTCGCTCAGAAAGAGCGTCCCTTGGCGGAATAAACGGATACAACTTCTTTACAGCCGATGGTTCGTGCAGATTTATCCGCGCAGAAATGGCTATTATACAAAAACTCGCTAGAAAGGTCTGATACAGCAAAATGAGCTGGATATGTCCGATGTGTTCAACATCAAACGATGACAGTTCGGAATACTGTATGGTATGCGATGCAGTCAAAGATATGAAATTTACTGCAGAAGCCTCTCCTGAGCAACAATACAAGGATGGCCTCGCCGCACGTGAATCTGGTATGGAATCTCTTGCGGTGCAGAACTTCCTAGCAGCAGCAGAAAAAGGATACGCCCCTGCGGAAAATGAATATGCCAGTTGTTTGTATAGTGGTAAAGGTGTTGAACGTGATCATAAAATAGCCTTTGAATATTTTCAGCGAGCTGCGTCACGTGGATATTCAAAGGCACAATATAATCTCGCCTGTTGTTATCTTTATGGACACGGAACAGAAATAAACAATGAACTCGCAGTAAAGTATCTAGCTATGGCTTCTGCCCGTGGACATGCACAGGCAAAATATCTTCTTGGTACATGTTATTACTATGGTAAAGGCGTAGAACAAAATTATTTTACCGCTTTCAGCTTTTACTCAGCAGCCGCTGCGGCAGGCATTGCTGCAGCGCAATATAATATGGGATTTTGCTGTGAAAATGGAATAGGTACTAAACGTGACTTCTCACAGGCGTTTGACTGTTACTCTCTTGCATCCTCCAAAGGAAACAGCGCAGCTCTTAATGCTATGGGGAACTGTTACTTCTATGGAACAGGAACTGAGAAAAATGAAGTCAAAGCTGCGGAATACTATCGAAAAGCTGCTGATAAAGGATTTGCTTCAGCACAATACAACCTTGGTGTATGTTACGAGAAGGGATATGGTGTTACCGCAAATCTTTCAACTGCTAAATCATGGTACAAACATGCTGCAGATGCTAAGAATGAAGGTGCGGCAGAAGCTTTGAAGCGACTTTCACGTATGACCTGAAATGTCCTTCTTCATTTTTTATTTTAATAAATAGGGAAATTCTTAAACCAATAATTTGTGCCGTTGCATTTTGAAATCTATTTTGCATCGGCGTATTTGCCACATTCAGCAAGTTGCCTATACTAGTTATTTGGGAATTATGACAAAAATGGCATACGATTCATTTTTTTCTTGACTTTCATATAACATTATAGTATAATAAATTAGTCGCAGGTTTTTTCTGCAGTTAATTTGGCGGCATAGCTCAGTTGGCTAGAGTACTCGGTTCATACCCGATTGGTCGTTGGTTCGAATCCTACTGCCGCTACCAACAAGCATTATCTATATTGATAATGCGTTAATAGGCCCGTTGGTCAAGAGGTTAAGACATCGCCCTTTCACGGCGGAATCATGGGTTCAATTCCCGTACGGGTCACCATTTAGTAATCCCACAGATGGCTTAAAATAGCCGTTTGTGGGTTTTCTTTTTTCTAAAAAATGCCCTCAGCCCCTTGTCAGCCCCTTATTTTCAAAAACAGCCACTTGGACTGTGGTTTACTGTTTGCATAACCGCAGGGAGTATTCTCCCTGCGGTTGCTTTATGCTCACATTGACAAGCTCATCGTTTCTTCTTCCGACTCGTCATCGATTTCTTCAATATCGTCACTTTCTTCATTTTCATTAGAATCCTGAGCCTCCTCCGCAGGCTCATTATTAAATGACAGGGCGTTCGATATTGCATCACAGTTTCTCACTCTCGCTTCCTGGAACATATGGCTGTACAAGTTCAAAGTTGTACCTACGATGCTATGTCCCATAGCCGCAGATACTGCCACTACGTCTACTCCCTCGAAGATCAGTAAGCTCGCATGGAGGTGCCACAGTGAATGTATGTCGAAGAAGCGGAAGGCATTGTGTTTGCAGAACTCTTTGAACCAACCGTAGGGAGTCTGCGGATTCATAGGCTCCCCGTTCCATTTTACGAACAGCTTATCGTGATCATCCCACTTAGTACCGAGCTGTTCGGCTTCCGCATCCTGTTCAGCCTTGAACTGCTTCAGCATATTCATTATCACAGGGGGAATTTGCTCATACACTTTGAGCTCGAGCAATCTCTATAAGTTATGTGGGATCGAATCACCAAAGCGTGGTCGTCCAAAGGCGGTGAAAGATGAAAACGAATGACCTTATAAAGCAATACTACAACGGTAATGATTCTGCGCTCGACACGCTATACAGACAGAATACAGGCTTTATCCATATCATAATTACGGATATTTCCAAGTGAAGCGGACTAAAACTGTCTGAAGATATACAGCAGGACTTGGAACAGGTCGGTGCATTAGAATTAATTGAACGTGTCCGAGAGAAGAAGTTTGATCCTGAGATATGAAAGCTACAAACATATCTATATCCATTTATTCTCGGAAAGATGTGGCGGTATATCGAGGAATACTATGGAATAGTCAGCATACCTCATGGCACTATGACACAGATATGCAAGTGTAATAAGCTTCACAAGGACAGACTTTGCATCGCGGATATAGCTAAGGAGCTGAATATAAAGGAAAAGCTGGTCGTAGACTGCCTGAACTCCTCTTTCCGATACGAACAGCTTATGGTACTGAGTGATGACGAGTCGGACGAGGATCAGAATCCTCGCATTACTCCTATCGGCGACAATGTCAGCAAAAGAGCGATTCAACGATCAGTGTATCCTATGATTCGAGAAAAATATGGCAAACTGACCGCTGAGCAGCAGCACATTCTTGGCTGCTACTTAGGCATATTCGGAGATGCTAAGATACCTTTGTCAGATATTGCAGATATGCTAATGGTAACAAGAAGCGCAACCAATAAGAAAATAAACAAAGCTCTCGAAAAGAAGTATGAACTTATTTGGAACAGCGAGATCAAGTATTGGATCAATGCATATTTGTGGTTGTTCAGCGATAATTAGAATTATGGAATGAATGTTGCTTTCTATAGACCTTTTTCAGGTCGACCATAAGTGCCTCTTGAAATGGAGCGATAATTAGATTCTATTAAAATGGCTACGAAACAATGTACTGTTTTACACATTGTTTCGTAGCCAAAATATCTCTTATGCAACTAAAGGATTCTCAATGTTTTCTAATGCGTTATTTGTATCAAATTCTGTATCAATGTCTTCATTTGTGTCAATGTTCTCGGTGAGTATATCTGCATCACCACTTTCTGCTGTTTCAGTCATCTCAGGTTCCGAGGATACACTTTCGTTCTCATCATTGCTGTCAGCATCTTCCTCTGTCACATCAGGCTGTTTTGTGAGAACAAACAACCATGTTTCCTTATCAACATAGCCTTCTGCGCCATCAGCAAACTTGAATGTGTATGAAGCCTGTCCCCATTTGAAGTTGCTGATAGTCAACACATCATCTGTATCGTTGACTGAGATCAGAAGATTGGACCCCCACTGGTCGGATACAGTAATCTCATCGGAGTTTATGTCAGGCAACAGAACTGTACTGTGATCGCTGCCCCATTCATTAATGGCATCCTGCTCATAGCCCTTGGCGAAAACATATGTGTCCTCGCCGTTGCCACCACAGAGCGTGTCGATACCTGTTCCGCCGTCAAGTGTATCATTTCCGTTATTTCCATAGAGCGTATCGTCTCCAGCTTCACCGTACAGTTCATCATGACCACTGCCACCGCTAAGACCATCGTTTCCAGCACCAGCGTGAATATTTCCGTTATCGCTGTTCTGAATAGCAAGCCAGTCGTTACCGTCTGTGCCTACAATCGGTTCATATTTTGCTGTGATATCGTGCTGACCGAGTACTGTACCGTCATCAAATACGAAGCTAATATCACGATTGCTGTTATAGTCAAAGAAATGGTCGATAATCAGGCAGTCTGACGAATCATCTGAACCAAAGTGAATAATCAGATCGTTGTGAGCGTTGCGGGTATTAATCATCTGATTAGCTCTATAGCCATAGATCAGTATAGTATTATCATCAGATGATGCATTGATAGTATCGTTATCATATCCCTTGCGGTAGATATAAGTGTCGTCACCGTGATCTCCCTGGAGATAGTCATTGCCAGTACCACCATCGAGTATATCAGCACCGCCTCCACCGTAGATGAAGTCATCATCTTCACCACCAGACAGGTAACTTCCATCGTCACCATCATAGATAGTATCAATGCCGCCTTCTCCGAAGATAACGTTTACGCCATTGCGACCGAGTAGTGTGTCATCACCGATTCCGCCGTACATGAAGTCCATGTCCTTGCCGCCTGCTAAAGTATCGTTCCCAGCGTTGCCATAGAAGATATTGAATCCATCACCAGGTTCGTAATAGTCATCTTCATCAGTGCCCTCTATAATATTTCGATTATTTAGATAGTTGATTTCTTTTGATGTACCATTGAAAATAAAACTATAATTCTGAGGATCAGTTAAGAAATCTGGCATAGAAATAGTTGCATCGGTGTATTCATTTGTTAGAACGAATCCCTTAATTGAATCTACAGA
>JAGCYM010000054.1 GCA_017960805.1 Ruminococcus sp. | reverse complement strand
CTGCTGTAAGCGTATACAGATGCTCACCCGTCTTCTCAAGGTTGCAGCATCTCTTCTCTCGCTCAAGACGTTCTACAATGAACGCTTCTTTCTCCTCGTCTGCGAAGAAGGTTATCTTCATAGGAGTTACAATACCCGTTTCATGACGCATTCCGAAAGAAACGCCAAAGCAGTGCTGAAGATTACGATCAAACGCATCTCTGAGTGAATCGTATTCATCACATATATCTCCTGCTTTCACACTCTTCATATTATCAATACGGAAAGCGGAAAATCTTTTGAAAGCGGGAATATATGCGGCCAGATAACGTCTTCCTGTCTGCACCGAAACAAGTATCTTCATCGGAACGACCTGATTCTCCTTAGCGAGCTCTTCAGGACTTTTTTGTTTTCTCATCTGGAAAGGAACAAATGAAAGATATCGTTTCTCGTCAATTGATGTGATTATATCCGGAATGAGGATATCCTCCAGCGAATGAATTATATAGTTGTGCTTGATGAAAAACTCATCATTGGAAAGTTCAGTCATTTTGAGCAGGCTGTTCCCGACAATGCCGAACTGCTGAGTCTCCGAAAAGAACTTGAGCGCATCATCAAGGCCCGTGAATTCACTCAGATACTCATCAGCCTTATCCTGAGAAAGAGAGTAATACATGGTCTTTCCGCTCTTCTCAGCGATGACTATCCCCTCTTCAACATATTCTTTCAGTTTATTACGTACAGTCTGTTCATCAAAGAGCTGACTGTATTCAGTATTAAGAGTATCAACAAGCTCCTTAAGGGTACGGCTTTGTCCGTCCTGCAGGATATCGGTTATAAGGAAGTGGAGGCGTATGTCGTTATCAGTGAAGCTTCTTGAATAGTACGCATTATACAGAGGATTCTCTGAAATATGGCAGCTGTCAACAGAAATGGAAACACTTCTCCCGCGTACAGAATCATCATAACGCATATAGTCCTGCATCCAGCTTTCCACACGGCGTTTCTCATCATCATATGTTCGAACGCTCTTATGGTCAAAATCGCTTCTTACCTTGCAGCCGTAAATAAAGAAGTCGCGCACATATTCTCTTGTTTTGTCGAAATTCTTTATAAGTTCTGAGAATCCGGCCATTCCAGTCACTTCCTTCCTTATTAATATATTATCAGAAATACTCACCCTTTTCAAGTGCATAATGAGTGTGCGCAGATTTTTTTATATGATTGTTTATGATCTATGTGATATACTGGAGTCAAGCTAAAGGAAAGAAGTGAAGAAAATGTTCGTACATTACATGAAAAATGAGAATATGCTCCCTATAAAGATATGGCAGACAGATATAGAGGCTGTCGGAGAGAAATGTATCGAACAGGCGGAGCATCTCGCAAAGCTCCCGTTCTCACACAAGTGGATAGCTCTTATGCCAGACACACATGCCGGAAAGGGCATGCCTATCGGCGGAGTGATCGCATGTGAGGACGTAGTAATACCAAATGCGGTAGGCGTTGACATCGGATGCGGAATGGCATATGTTCAGACCGATATTCCTGTAGCGCTTCTCCGTGACACTGTTACAGGAAGCGGAAGCCTCGTACAGACGATCTGCGGTGATATCCTCAGAAATATACCGACAGGCTTCTCACATTATCAGAAAGCACAGCCATCAGAGGTACTGGACCGTGCAAAGGCTGAAATGGGACGTTTCGAAGCAGATAAAGACCTTATACCTCAGATCGAGGAAGGCTATTATCAGGCCGGAACTCTAGGCGGCGGCAACCACTTCATAGAGATCCAGGAGGATGATGAAGGAATGTGCGGCATAATGCTCCATTCAGGAAGCCGTCATTTTGGAAATATCGTTGGTCAGTATTTCAACAGAATTGCACATGAACTCAACGACAGATGGTTCTCTCAGGTACCGGCTGAATGGAATCTTCCATTCCTTCCTGTTGATACAGGTGAAGGTCAGCGCTATCTTGCATGGATGCAGCTCTGCATGGATTTCGCCTATGAGAACCGTGCGATAATGCTCAGCAAGGTTAAGGAGATCTTCTCCAAACACGTTTCAAAGCATACAGGAATAATTCCGGAGTTTTCCGGTGAGATAAACTGTCACCACAACTACGCAGCGCTCGAGAATCACTTTGGCAAGGATGTCTGGGTACACAGAAAGGGCGCAATTAGAGCATGCGATGGAGACATGGGAATAATTCCAGGAGCAATGGGATCATACAGCTATATCGTTCGCGGTAAGGGCAATCCAGACAGCTTCATGTCTTCTTCTCACGGAGCAGGCAGAGCTTACTCACGTACAGGAGCTATGGAGAAGTTTTCAGTTGAGTCCGTAATGGTCGACCTGAAAGAGCAGAACGTAGTTCTTGCAAAGAACAGGAAGACAGACGTACCTGAGGAGTGCAGATTCGCCTATAAGGACATCAATGATGTCATGGCAAATCAGACAGACCTCACGGAGCCTGTAAAGAGACTGTTCACTGTAGGAGTAATCAAAGGATAATGTATGTCGCTCACAGCAATAGAAGGCGGTTCTGAAAGAACGGGTTCAAATCCCAAAGCGACGTGTTATGCAGATGACACGGATCACCTGATCCGTGTCCGGACTAAGTCCTATAAACATAAGGCACAAACAGCAATCATTCTTTTTCGGTTCAAAAGATACGTGCCTTGCAGTTTATATGATTTACGGCGCTGGCAGCAAATATATTTTCCATGCTGCTCATGTAGTCTAACTACTTCAAGCGCTTATTAAGACGCTTACAGCAGATCCTCAGGAGTTTTAAAAATGATGAAGAATACTTAAGAAGCGTCTTGTATATTTCAAACGGCCTGTTCAGCAGTCAGCTGTCATCTGAACGCTGAGGAGACCAGACAAAAGAAATGCGGCTTTAACAGCATTATTTTTCAGGGGCCCAGATACCATCGGAAACGACAAGGGCTGGGTAAAAAACGAGCCGCGATGATATAACAGAAACCATGTGGCTCTGACAGCATTCATACTTCGGCGCAGCGCTCCTGCCTTCATGGCAGGAACTGCAAAAAAATGAGCCGCGCATAAGTCAGCAACAGCATTTTATTGAATTGGTTACTGCAGGTTCGAATCCTGTCGTACATTGAAAAATGTCACGCAAAAGATGCTGACTTGAAAGGAGAAATACTATGTTGAACTACTTAAAGAATGAATCAAACTATACACTGACTGAGAACGGTGGTACCGCTCTCCGTTCATCAGAATCCTTCTGCCTTGATCTTTTCTTCAGGGCAGGCGCAATGCGCACATCCACACCAGCCATGATTGCTGATGCGGTAAAGCGCGCATACGCTGAGGATCCTAACAAGACTATGAAGATAATCTTCTTCGCTCGTGATGCAAGAGGCGGACTCGGTGAGAGACGTTTCTTCCGCTGTGCGGTTTCCGCGCTTGTAAGGATAGCTCCCAGGGCAGTCGAGAAGAATATCCCTCTGTTTGCTGAATACGGTCGTTACGACGATCTCTGCGTGCTGCTCGGCACTCCTCTCGAGAACGCTGCGGCAAACGCTATAAAGGCTCAGCTTATCATGGATATAGAGGCAATGAACAGCAATAAGCCCGCTTCACTGCTCGCTAAGTGGTTGCCTTCTGTAAACGCTTCCTCAAAGAATACCAGAAACATGGGCAGACATATGGCTGCTCTGATAGGAATGGGTGAACGTGAATACAGAAAGACACTTGCGTCTCTGAGAGCGTATACTGACATCCTTGAGAATCGTCTTCGTGAGCGCGACTACACATTCGACTATGAGGCACAGCCTTCATGCGCACTGTTCAAGTACCGCAAGGCATTCACAAGAAATGACGGTGAAAGATACTCCGAATTCCTGAATAAGGTTGAGGAAGGCACAGCAAAGCTTCATGCTGACAGACTGTACCCCTACGACATAATCCGTGCAGCTCTTAACGGAATCGTTCCCGAGAACGAGAGACGTTCACTTGATGCCGCTTGGAAGGCACTTCCTGACCTGTCGGCTTCAAAGCATGAAAACTCTCTTGCTGTTGTCGATGGTTCCGGTTCAATGACGTGTAGCTATGGTCAGGGCATACGTCCTATAGACGCTGCTCTGTCCCTGGGTATATACTTCGCTGAACACAATACAGGCGCATTCGCAAATCACTTCATAACATTCTCTGAAACTCCCCGGCTGGTGGAGATAAAGGGCAGAGATATCGTTGAAAAGGCAAATTACTGCCAGACATTCAATGAGGTAGCAAATACGAACCTTGAAGCTGTTTTCACACTGATACTGCGTACCGCTGTGAAGAACAAGGTCGCAGCTGCAGATATGCCCGCAAAGCTTTACATAATCTCCGATATGCATTTTGACTACTGTATAATCGGCGGCAATGATGAGCCTATGTTCAGAGAAATGCGAAAGCTCTACAATGAAAACGGCTATGCTCTTCCTGAAATAGTTTTCTGGAATGTAAGCGCACGCTGTGAGACTGTACCTGTAAACCGCTCTGAAACAGGCGCTGCTCTGGTATCAGGCTACTCCCCCGCTATATTTGACATGGTCATGGGCGGTGAATGCTCGCCTGTGATCGTAATGGACAGAATACTCGCTTCCGAGCGTTATGCATCCATCACAGCAGCATAGAATACTAAAAGCCTCATCCTGAAATCACAGATTAAGCGACTGTGCGACGGATGAGGCTATTCTTTTTCTTATACATCTTATTATTGTTTTCTCAGATAATCTCTTACAAGCATCAGTGCATATCCAAGCAGATTCTGTCCCTGCCATTTGGAACGGTCGCATCTGTCAGGATCAGTCATTGACAGACCTATCCCCCATATATGATCTTTTACCGCACACTCAGCAAGGAGCGCATTCCCGGTACTCAGAAGCTTTTCCTTAAGATCATTATTCTGGGTGAATTTGGCAACAAGCCCGTTGTATATAATGATCTGTCTCATACCGTTCCAGTGATGGTCATTATAATTAGATACACATTTTCCGAGTGCTTTGATCTCTGCAACATTACTAATTGCAAGTATCTGCCTGGCAATAGAATCATCATTGAAGCAGAGCGCTTTCTGATACATCATGTACTGCTCCATGGAGGAATACTTGATTCCATCGGCTGTGAAATCAGACAAATACCAGTTGCTGAGGTATCCGTTTTCTTCTTCAGGTTTATGGAAGCAAACAACATTCATATAACTACACCAACCTTTTTTTAAAAACTTAAGATCAAGCCAATCGTTCGTTATATCTAAATTATGAAATCTGCATTCCTTAACACAATGGTGATAATTATGACTTTTTATGTTTTTCAATCATGCAAGAATGTCTTTTCTTTTCATCATAGTTAATACCAACAAGTATTATTTCAGAGGAATGCTCGGATTCTTTCTGAAGATAATTATTATCTTTGATCTGCTGTATTGCTTCTTCTGCTGAGCGTCCTTTTTTCAGTTCGATTATCAATGCAGGCAGTGATCTTCCAATTCTCGGCACGAATACAAGATCTGCAAATCCTTTCCCTGTTGCTAGTTCACGATGAACAATATAATCCTTTCTTGCAGAATAATATGCAATTGAAAGCACACACGCAAGTGAGTTTTCATCATTATACTGCAGTATCGAGGTGTTCTCACTGTGACTGTCAGATATAAGCTGTGCGACTTTTTCGGCATTGCAGTTGAGTGTTGCCTGGAGGAGATCATCTGAAACTTTCAGTGATCTTGATACTTCTGCCCAATCTTTGTTGCGTATCGTACTTGCAAACTGCTCTGAAACCTCATAATTCGGGATCGCAACTTCATTTGTCTCCGAATCAAATGTCAGATAACCGAGATGGACAAGGAGAGTCAGTACGTCATCCTGCGAGTTGAATGTTACCATATCGTTATTGAAGGTCGATGGATCAATCTTCTTCTTTTCTCCTGCAAGAAGCTTTATTACGGTATCTCTCAGACCATCGTCATTTCTGAAAATAAACTCTTCAAGGGCTTCGTAGTTCTCGGTTGAAGTCCAGTAATTCTTGAACGTACCTCTTGTAAGAGCTTCTACGACTGATTTGGGGTTATATATAGACTCACCATCAACCGTGTATCCATCATACCAACGCTTGACTTCATTGAAATCTTTATTGTATTCGTCACAGAGCTGTCTTACCTCGTTTTCAGTAAAGCCTGTAAACTCCTGTATCGGAGCTGCGTTTGTCATGGCAATCTCAATGAACATATTGAGTGCTGAATGTTTTCCGTATTTTTTTATAGGCAGTATTCCAGTCATATATGCAAGGGCAACATAGCTCTGATCCTTGAGTATGCGTCTTAGGAAGTCAAGGTATTTGATCTGACCTTCCGTATCATTTTTATACTCACGAAAAACGCAGTCCCACTCATCAATGATAAAAATAAATGGCACTCTTTTCGCATTAAAGACTTCTGCCAATACTGACATAAGATCGTTCCAATCGAAACAATCCACATCGCCGTTTTCTTTTTTTATCTCATGTATCAATCGCTTCGACAGATAATCAAACGATTCTGTTATAGAATTACCTTTACTAACAAAATCAAGCATATTGATATGAATCACATTATATTTATTCAGATGCTTTTCAAAACAAGAATCAGCAGATATCTTATACTTACTGAACATTTCTTTAGAGTCACAGCCTCTGCTATAGTAAGCAACAAGCATATTCGCAGCCATTGATTTTCCAAAACGTCTTGGTCTGCTAACGCATATAAAACGTTGTTCGGTATATATCTGAGCGTTAGTTTGCTTAATGAGTTCACTTTTATCAACATATATTTCTGAATTAAGTGCCATCTGAAAATCTGTATTGTCAGGGTTGAGATATATTCCCATTGCCGTTCCTCCTTTGCACTTACATTACCTCTATTATACTCTATATCGCAGAAAAAATCAACTGTTTTAAGAAAGCACATTTTTTAGATTCATTCGCACTATATCCAAATCGTCCTTATATTCATTTGACTATTCAACAATACTTCAAGCTGTTTCATTTTGCCTAAAGTATACATTTCTCCAAAACACATAAAAGAAGCAGCATGACCCAATTATCAGATCATGCTGCTTCTTTCTCATTATTTCATTATACAGGAAGTGATGATATAAGCTGTGAATCAAGCTGCTGTATTGCAAGAGCGTCCCTAGCAGTTATTCCATCTCCTGTATCACAGCAGTCAGCGTTCTTCTTTCCTTTATCGGAAAGGCCATACTTATCTTTGTTCGCGATATACTGAAGTATCGCAACTGCATCCGATATTGTGACCTTATCATCATCATTTGCATCGCCATACAAAACATCACCTGGATAAACATCTGTTGAAACAGGGGCATCTACAACCGTTACAGTGAAACATTTTCTTGCTTCTGGAACAGCTGAAGGCGCGATATATATTGTATATGTTCCAGCCTTGGTATTGTCAAACTCAGAAGAATCAACAACAAAATATTCCGAATCCATCGGCTGATAGAATGTATCCCACATCATACCACCAGGACCGATACCACTTGCATCAACAATACCTCCTGTGAGATCAAGATTTTCTCCGATTCTGTATACCAGTTTGTCAGGTTCACTGACAATATTGAGAGAACCGTAGTATTTCGGATCTTCAACCACGACACCGATTGATCTGAATTCATACTTTCTTATTTCAGCAAACTGCTGCGCACTTGAATTTTCATAGCCATAAATAACAAGTGTGCTCTGATCAGTAATATCACTAATCAGGCAATCCGGATTTCTGAATATAATCGACTGAAGACCTGTGCATCCTTTGAACGCACCATCCCCTATTCCTCGGACGCGATCAGGTATGTCTAATTCAGTTAAACTCTTACATCCGGAAAAAGCTTCCGGTTCGATCAAGCTTAAGGAACTGGATAGAGTTACGGTTTCAAGGAACTTACAATCCTTGAACGAACCTTCCCCGATAATATCAACTGAATCTGGTAGAATAAGAGATGTAATACCGCATCCTTCAAAAGCCTTCTCGTCGATATACCTTACCATTTTAGGTATCGAAACACTTGACAGTTTTGCGCAGTTCATAAATGCCTCTGCCCCTATTCTATACAGGTGTTCAGGAAGTTTGACTGTTGCTAAATCACTGCATCCATAAAAAGCACCCTGACAGATCTGTTCTACACTGTCAGGAAGTTCTACTGATTCAAGACCTGAACAGTAAGTGAATGTAAATTCATCAATAACCTTAACGCCATCAGGTATAACGACTGATCTGAGGCTCCTGCAGTACTGGAATGCTTCCTTTCCGATCGAATTAACACTATCCGGTATCTCAATCTCTGCTAATTCAACGCAGTAACTAAATGCGTCATCATCAATACTTATAAGGCTGTCCGGCAAAACTATGGCCTGAAGGCTTCTGCACTCCGAAAAAGCACCTTTACCTATACGCTCGACTTTGTCAGGTATTCTTACGGCAATAAGGCTGTTGCACCTTGCAAAAGTCTCAGCTTCAATTACTGTAAGATCTGAAGGAAGCTTAACAGATACAAGACTGCTGCAGCCGTAAAATGCCTCAATGCCAATGGACTTTACGCTGTCCGGTATATCTATGCTGCTCAGACTTGTACATCTGAGGAAAGCGCGCCAATCGATACTGGTCACACTTTCAGGAATAGTGATCTCTGATAATGAACTGCAGGAATTAAACGCTTCTGATCCAATACTTTTAATGCTGTCAGGAAGATCAACTTTCTCCAGAGCCGTACACTGATCAAACAGATACGGACTTATAGCTGTAATACTATCAGGGATAGTTATCTCCGTTAATGACTTGCAGCTATAGAACGCTAATTCACCTAAGTATTCCACACTGTCCGGGATCGTTATCGATGAAAGCTTGTCGCATCCCGCAAACGCAGCTGTATCAATGGTCGAAACACTATCAGGAATAATGATAGACGTTATATTCTCGCATCCATCAAACGCGCCGCCTCCGATTTTAGCAACACTGTCCGGGATCGTGATCTCACCTGAGCAGCTGGTCCTGTCAGTAGCTAAAAGAGTATTATTAACTATTACCAGCTGATTTTCTGTGATCATATCTCTGAGCCATGAAGTGCCTATAAAGGCATTTATGCCGAAATGCTCAACACTTTCAGGTATCTTTATCTCTGAGAGATCCCTGCAGTAAAAGAATGCTGATTCATCGATGTTCCTGACTCCATCAGGTATCGTGACTGAAGTCAGTCCGTCACAGTACTGAAACGCCCCTTTGCCAATACTTATAAGACCGGCAGGAAGATTTATAGATTTGATCCTGTCGCATTCAGAAAACACGTACTCACCTATCGCAGTTACGTTTTCCGGTATAACGATTTTTCCTGAGCATTTCTTTTTATCGCAGCCGATAACTACATTGTTTAAGGTCACTATCGGATCCATTTTCAGCTGTTCTTCCATCCACGGAGTATCCGCAAAAGCTTCATATCCGAAATCCACTACGCTTTCAGGTATGTTAACAGTTTCTAGGTATTTACAGCCATAGAAAGCTTTACTAAACACACGTGTTACAGGTACTCCCTCAATTGTATCAGCTATATTACATTCAGTTATTTTATCATCAAGCGCCCCGACTTCGGCATGATCACTGTAAATAATATATAGAAGGCGGCTATCGCCTTCAACGACTTCTGAATACATTTCAGTCTCTTCTGCCATCGCAATACTGTTTTCCGAAGTATACAAATCTGCAATATTCATCGTTCCGCAGATCATGGAAAGTGCGGCAGCAGCTGATAATACTTTCTTTATAAACATATCCGTTTCTCCCCCATCAGGATATTTCATTCATTTCATCACGTTATCAAGGATCTCACAGGCTTGAAAAATGATATTAATCAGGCAATTACAATGCAGTACAGTTACCCCATTTTCAATTTCCCGAACCGTATCCATCTACGACAGTTACAGTAAAATACTTCCTTGCATCCGGTACCAGTTTAGGTGCAACATATATCCTATATTCTCCAGCATTTGTATTGTCAAACTCAGAAGAATCAACTATAAAATAATCCTCCCGCCAGATAGGCTTTTCAAATATATCCCATATCATTCCATCAGGGCCGCTTCCTGAAGCTTCAGCTGTACCTCCTGTCAGATCAAGTTCCTCGCCTATATTGCAGATAAGCTTTTTGGTTTTTGAACATAACCAGATCGTTTCTGTATATTCATTACTTGCGGTAGAATTCAACTAGGAAAGCTCACTTATTACACCTGCATCATACTTTTTGATCATCAGAGCATCGTTAGCCGTGATACCAACTATGCCGTCAACGTCTGCATTGACCCTGCCCTGAGTATTGAGCTCGAACTTGTCAGGATTTCCGATAGACTGAAGAATAGCAACTGCATCAGCAACAGAAACTTTTCCGTCACAGTTAGCATCGCCTTTTTTATTTTTGGTTGTTGTACCAGTGGAGGATCCACCTTCTGTAATTGTGACATTATAGGATATTTCCACGTCATTACATAAGTTGTAATGATAGTAATCTCCTACACTTCCTGTTAAATTCACTGTGTATTCACCAACAGGAAGATCAGAAAAATCTTCAGTTCTATAGTTATTTCCTTCGTCATCTGTAATTTTTACTGATAATTTATAAGAATAATAATCTCCGTCGTACGTGTTGTAAGTAAATGTTTCTCCTCTTTTTGAGACTCCTGTTAGTTCCAGGCCTGAAAGATCAAGTTCCTGACCGCAAGAATACACTGTCTGCGTAGGATAGGAGATCACCTTGTCGAACTTATATGTAACATGTGTAGTTTCCATTGGATAATCATCATGTATAGTTATCATGTATGAAATATCTATTCCCTGACACGAATTGTAACCACCATCGCTGTAATAGTTGCCCAGTATCGAAACTTTGTAGTCTCCCGCCGGAAGAGAAGGAAATTCTTTGTAATCATGACTAGTTCCGTCCACTTCAACGACCTTTTTTTCCACCCAATAGTCTCTACGTATATATCTATCATCGTATGTCTGCGATGCCGTTCCATAATAGCCGATGAATTCCAGACCTGAAAAATCAAGTTCTTCTCCACAGTTGTACACTGTTTTGGTGGGATAGGAAATGACTTTTTCGAACTGATATATCGGGTGAGTATTAAGTGATGTTTGGGTCGAGGAAGAAGTTGTTGCTGTTGTTGTAGTTGACTGAGGTGTAGAAGACTGAGTAGTTGAAGTTGTTGTAGTGGTGGTTATGGATTCGGCAGAAGCGTCGATAACAGTAATAGGGAATGAAATATCAAGGCCGTAGCAATGATTGTACCCATCTTTTTCACCTGCGGTTCCCGTGATGTGTACAGTGTATTCACCTGCTACCGGAAGATCATATCGTATGCTGTTTCCTTCTTTATCAACTATGCTTATACTCGCATAACGGTCGATTGCATTATAGACCTTTATATTATGAGAATCATCATCGAAATCTCTGTTAAATTCAGCGGTTGTGTATGTCATGTATTGTCCGTCGGATAAAATGTTTTCTCCGATGAACTCTAATCCGCTCAGATCCAGTTTTTCTCCTACGGTGTAAACACTCTTATCTGGATAGGAAACAACCTCGATGAACGCACTGCCTCCATGGAATGACTGCGCCGGGTAAGGAGCGTATTCGGGGTATTTGGATATTATTATCTCATAGGAGATATCTACGTCATAGCAGAGGTCATAAGAGTAATAATCACCCACTTCTCCTTTGATATGTACAGTGTAATAGCCTGATGGAAGAGTGCTGAATTCTGATGGACTGTAGCTTGTTCCGCCTCCGTATCCTTTAAGGATTTCAATCTTACAGTGGGCGGAATCGTCTAAATCTGAATCCGTGTATTCTCTCATACTTCCGCTGCCGCTTCGTGGTTCTCCGGTAAATTTCAGACCTGAGAGATCAAGCTCGGAACCTTTTTCATAAATAACCTTTTCTGGATATTCTTTTACTTCCACAAATTTATAAGTTTCATGAGTAGTAGCTTCATCTGTAACAATCACCTTGAAGCTGTCTGTTATATTCGGGGCGACTGCAAGTGAAACGATTATTTCATATGTTCCAGCTTTTGTATTATCAAAATCTGATGAATCTACAACAAAGTATTCTGAATCAAGAGACTGGGCTTCAGTAATATCCCATGATGCAGGCTCAGTATCAACGCCATACTTATACCATACTCCCGATCCGTTAGCCTTTCCTCCCGAGATGTCAAGCTCTTCTCCGATGTTATATACCAACTTGTTCGGGAGAGTAGAAACATGGATAGAACCATACGTTGGTGTCTCGAATTCGGTGGATTCAGAGCTGTTATCCGTACCTGTCGATCTGAATTCATAGGAATTCAAAGCAAAGGAGTCTGCAGTAGAAAAAGTATTGGTTGTGCTAATGGTTCCGAAGATCATAGCAAGCGATATAGCCGCTGAAAGCATTTTTTTAGTGTTCATTTGAATTCCCCCTGTTCAATGAAAAATATATGATAATAAAACAGACATATTAGTTACGTATAATTCTCTCTGATATATCTGATGTATTCAGAAAGCTCTCTTTCTGTATACTCATCGCGTTTGTATATGCGGTTTTTCTCTGATCCTTCAAAATTGACTACGATTAGAATGTCGGAATTCATGTTCCTGATGGAATAAACATAAGCAGTCATCTGCGAAGGCAAATCATCCGTATACACAGTCGGTTCAACAACAATTTCTTTTATGAATCCATTTAAATACTCGTCAGAAATTGTCGTTGTATCTCTGTTATACGTCTTTCCGTTAACCGAAATGCTCTTGAAATCCTGAGCGATCATTCTCTCATATGCGGAATTGTTCGTTGTGGTCGTATATGTTTCATAATCTGAAGTTGCCACATACGTTGTAGTATTATAGTATTGAGTTGTTGCGGTAGGTGTAGCATAGTAAGTTTCAGTGGCTGTAGCATAGTGAGTTACAGTAGTATTCACATATGTGGTTGTATTATAATATGTCGTTGATGTCTCCCAAGATGTGGTAGTATCATAAACAGATGTTTCTGGTGCAACTATCTCTTCAGAATATGTTGTAGTAGCAGGACTTGTACGTTCGGTCGTTTTAACTGTTGTTGTGGTGCGCCGAGCGGAAGAGCTGGTCGCTGCAGTCGTTGTAACGTTCGTACGATTAGTTGCAGTAGTCCTTGAAGTTGTTCTGCTCGTTACGGCAGTTGTTGCGCTCGTACGCTGTGCTGCTGCAGTCTGTGAAGACGATTTACCCGTCGTGGTCACTACTGAACTTGTGTTCTGTGTTACGGAAGTCTGTGAAGACGGTTTGCTTGCTGTACTTGCTGCTGTAGTCGTCTGATGAGCTGACGTAGTCTGTGAAGATGCGTTGCCAGTAGTTGACGGAGCTGCAGTAGTCTCAGCTGATGTTGTTTCTGTTTCGACAATTATGCCCGGCTGACTCGGAACAGGTTTCCTCGGAGGTCTGAGCGCAAATGTCGTCAGTCCGATACCGATTATGGCCGCTGCACCTGCGCCGATCGCGATTGAGCGGAATATCATTGTTCTGCGGCGTTTCTTTTCAAGGTAATCATCATACTTCTTCAGTATGTTATTTGCCATTTCTTCATAACTTCTCATATACAAATCCCTCTCTTTCAAGATCCTTCTTCAGTGCTGCTTTGGCTCTGTATATAAGATTTTCTATTTGTTTGTTGCTTTTTTTCATTATTGTCGCCGCTTCGCTGTTGCTGAATCCCTCAAAATAAGTAAGATATAATACCTGAGAATATTCAGCATTGATTTTCCCTAAAGCCTTATGAAGCTGACGCTTCTGCTCGCTCTTGAGATAATCCTTTTCAATGTCCTCCTCATCAGACAGCTCTTGCATTTCATCTACAGAACTGTCAACAAACCGATTACGATGCTTGAGCGAGCGCAGTGCCAAATTACGCGCAATGGTATAAAGCCATGTTTTAAAACTGCTCTTACCCTTGTATTCAGGCTTCTCGATGAGCAGCTTGCAAAAAGTATCCTCAGCTATCTCTTCGGACATATAGGTACTCTTTGTTATGCTGTTCAGAAACAGTATAAGACCATGGCTGTATTCACTGACTATTTCGACTATTGCATCTTTTTCACCGGCAAGGAAACGGCGGTAGCTACTTTCACCGTTACTCATTTCAGTGTCCTTCCTGATGGATGTAAAATTGTCTTCCATCTATTAGAGTATTGAGCAAGCTAAAACACTCACCCGTTTCATTATTTTTATTATTTAACAATATTAAGCGCTAATTTTTCGTTCCAGATCCCAGAATACTTGCACTGTTACTGATCCAAGCGCCAGAACATTGCTATAACTTTTACAATATTATACTGTATTTTAAGCTAAAAATCAACATAAAAGCAAACTTTTTCCTATTATTAGCAATTATTTGAAAACTTTCCATTCATTTGTGCTATCAAAATAATTCATGATAAGCCTTGACATAACCGCCTTTTTATGGTAAAATAATATACCGCTATAGTTATCATATCAAATAATTACCGGAGGATAAATGATGAATTTCAGAAAAAATATTGCAGGCGTGTCTGCGCTTATGATCGCTGCGGGTACTCTATCCGCCACATCACTATCTGCATTTGCTGCGGAGGGCACTGATCAGACAGAGAGAAACTACACAGAGGGCAAGATAAAAGAGTATATCTTTGCTCCTGACGTAACAGATGAGATAGATTGCAGATTCTATGCAGATAAACCTAATATCCCATATGTAAAGCTTTCCGATTTCTACAAAACTCTCAATGATGGCACTGAGCTGAGCGTAACCAAAAACGAAGACGGCACTTATAAACTTGAAACATCTTTTGACTCTTCAACTATCCTTGATACCAAGAAGGATATCCTTACAACAGACCTTCCTGTTTATACATTTGGCTGTACTGATGAGGAAATGAGATCAGATTCAGACTTGAATAATATCTTTTACCAGGCTGAAGGAGTTCAGGAAGGCGAATCCAAAAATAATGTATTTGATTTCGGGAGCTATGATATAGATATTATTGATGACAATGACGGTGAGATATGGTGGCCTCTGACTACACTTACCAATACATACAGAGGACTCTTTAAATTCGGAATATATCTGGCAGATACATTATATTTCGTAGATCAACAAACAGATTTTACTTCAGGCAATGTCCTTGATATGAATTATGAAGCACTTCAGGAATCTATGGGAGAAAGCAGACCGGAAGATCTCGTTCAGTACAGCTACAATGAGTTGTGCCGTGTATTTGACAGATACTATGGATTCCCCGGATCTATTCCGCTCAACGATGTTCTTGCAGAAAAAGGCTTTGACGGAATGCTGGAAACTAATGATGATACAAAACTTGTAAAGAGTCAGCTTCTTTCAGAAAACTACGCAGATTATTTTGCAGGTGTAGTAGGACTTCAGTGGTATGTAGATGATGGAGGTCATACAGAGGTTAGAGGACTCCTCGATGCTTACCCTGAAGAGGTGGTGAATGCAGGTCTAGATAGAATGAAACCGGAACGTGATTATGAAGGTGCTACAGATCTTAGTTTTTCCGATTATAATTTTCTATATTCGCTTCAGCTTGCTTATCAAACAAGAGAAGCCGTATTAGGACCAGACGAGGAAGGAGCAGCTTTCAGATATATTAAGAAGGGTGATACAGCAATGTTCTCCTTTGATGATTTCTTTAATATTGACTACTATGGATGGAGCAACTATTATAATCAGGACGGCGAGCTTCCTCAGGATATTATCACCAGTTTCAAAGCCTGCCTTGAAGATGCGGATAAAGATGAGAATATCAAGAATTTCATCATAGACCTTTCTTCTAACACAGGCGGCTATACAACTATTGTCAATTATATGATGGCAATGATGGGAGGATATTCTGATTTAAAGTATGAAATGCCACAAACAGGAATATCATATGTCAATACCTTTACTTTTGACAAGAACTTTGACCGTGTATTTGATGAAAAGGATAACGAGGTTAAATATGACCTCAATTATGGTGTAATCACTACAAACGCTTCATTCTCATCAGCAAACATGCTGCCTTATGATGCAAAGGATTCAGGCTTTATGCTGATAGGAGAGAAGTCTGGTGGCGGCGCTTGCGCAGTTATGCCTTATATGTTTCCCGAGGGAGGAATAATCACCCTTTCAACAGACTATAGATCTGTCAACAAGAACGGCGAAAGCGTTGACTTGGGCGTAAAACCTGATTATGAGCTCGTTATGTACAATGATGATGGCACAAAAGATTACTCAAAGCTATATGATTTCGATACTATCAGCAAGTGCTTCGCTGACTACTACGGCAACAAACAGTCAGCCGAGCAACCGGGCGAAGTGACTACTACAACATTAACTACTGGAAACAGCTCAGAGTCAACTACCACAACAGCAGCTCCCGTAACATCAGAGCAGACATCTTCAGCTTCAACTACGGCAGATTCCTCATCCGCATCATCTTCAACAACAACCAGCGCTACAGGTGAACTTCCTCAGACAGGAAGCAACTCACTCGCAACAGTTGCTGTAACATTTGCGGCTATTACCCTAACCGCAACTGGTATCTGCATGGTTGCTGCAGGCAGAAAAAGAGAGGACGAAGAATAACCCTCATCACATAGCAAGAACACTATAGAAGCTCGATACCCAAGCATATAACTAAAGGAACACCTTCTGGATTATTTCCTGGAGGTGTTCCTTTTTATCTAAATCCTCGGCAAAATACTCCTTCTAAAAATAAAAACACAAAATTCGTTTATATATTTCTTAATTTCTTTTATACCGTATAGTTTTAAAAAATATCAACGGATTTTTACGTTTTTATTTGTAGATATTCTCGTTAAATCGTTTTTCGAATTATATGCAACATGCACAAAAGTGATAAATTTATCACTTTTTGCTTGACAAACGGGAACTCGTGTGATATTATTGTCACATAGAGTGATATATATATCACTTCCCAAACGTCAATTTCATTTAAAGGAGTGAATAATTATGACTTCAAACGAAAAGATGCAAAAGCTTGCACAGAGATACCATAATAAATCTTTGAGCCGCGCAGAGCGAAGAGAAGCATACAAAGCGCTGGAACTCGAAAGATACCGTGCAGATAAGCGCAAGCCTATTTCTTTGAGACTATATACCTTTTTTTGGAGCGTTGTAGAATTAGTTTTAGGAGTATTTTGGCTTCTTAGTGGAGTTGGCATAAAAATTACTCTTCCAACTTCTTTTGATGACATTATCGGTGAATATATATGGGTACCCACGTTCTCGATAGCAATCATATGTGTAATTTTGAATTTGAATTATAAAAAACCACTTAAAGATGAACTTTCATCTCAAAATATGGCAAAGGCTAACCTTGCCGGCTTCATAATTGGTCTGGCTGTTCTCTGGATAGCTAGAATTGCCTATTTTATGTTTTCAGGTAACAATACACTAGTGCTCAGTGATATCGCCTCAGAACGTTTACTCTTGGGATTATTTGCATTTATCAGAAGTATAATTGGATTTGTTTTCATTATTCTCGATTTCAAGGATACACTATCTGGAGCTGATGATGATTGCGTGGAAGCAGAATAATGGCAGGATTCATAAGTCGTCTGACAATACTTCGCACCGCATTAAACATTTAAAGCTAAAGACAGGAGTGAATAATTATGACTTCAAATGAAAAGATGCAAAAGCTTGCACAGAGATACCATGATAAATCTTTGAGCCGTGCCGAGCGAAGGGATGCATACAAAGCGCTGGAACTCGAAAGATACCGTGCTGATAAACGCAAGCCGATTTCTCTCAGACTATATACATTAATTACCTGTATACTTGAATTATTTACTGGATTTTCATTTATTGCTATGTCCTTTGACATAAGATATTTGAGCTATTTAGGCCCGTTCAATAATTTCCTGGGAGAGCATTTATGGCTTTTTTGGCCATTGTTTTTGTCGGCTATTTTCATAATGGTATATTTTGAAAGTAAATATAAAAAGCCACTATACGACGAACTCTCCTACCAGAATATGTCAAAAGCAAACTCTATAGGATTCATTGTCATGTCTTCCGTTTTACTAATATCTGCGTTTTTGTATTTTACTCTTTTACATCACAAAACATTAGTTATCACGTCAGAAAATTACTGTGAGATCATTTTGGGTTTTTTCTGGCTTGTCAGAAGTGCAAGCAAAATTATATTCCTTATACTCGATTATAATGGCTCAAAATCCGATGATGATTTTGTAGGGGTAGAATAATGGCAGAATTCAGAACTCGTCTGAAAGAACTTCGCGCCGCACGGAACATGAAGCAGGAAGAACTGGCTGAACTTGTAGGGGTGCGCCGCGAAACAATAATAAGACTTGAAAAAGGGCTGTACAATCCTTCACTGAAACTTGCTGTAGATATAGCTCGTGTGTTCGGCTGTACTGTCGAGGAAGTGTTCATCTTCGATTATGATGAATAACCGTGCATATCGCTCCGACTGCAACAGCAGCTCGGACAATATGTTTGGTCTCCTAAGTTAACAAATAATGGTAGAGCAAATGCTGGCTATACCATAATGACAAAGATAAAAAAAGGCGATTTCATCTTGCATAACGCTGATGGAAACCTAATGGCTATAAGCATAGCAACAAGCAATTGCTATAGTTCAGTCCAGCATTCAGAACTGAAAAACGCTGGAACTTCCATTTCGTGGAATGATGATGGATATAGAGTTGATACTGAATATCATGAATTATCCCCTGCGCTAAAGGTTATCAACTTCAAAACATGGTTAGCAGAGCATTATAAAAAGGATAGCGCGTTTACTGTTAATGGAACCGGAAAGCAACAGTATATGTGCCACATAGATGATGATCAGGCTATATTTTTAATTGAAAATGCGATAAAACTTCAAAAAAAAGAAAATACCATACAGCTTTTGATTGCGGCCAAAAATGATATTATAGGCGAGAAAGAATCAGAATATAGTCCATCAGAGGTTCAAGCGATTAACATAACACTTAGTGAGTCACTTAGTCTTACTAAACCAGAATGGTCCGGACTAAAAGAAAAGCAAGCATTATCTGAATCTATTGGAACAGGGCGTCCAATCCCCAAAAGAGATCCTAAGCGTGCTATTGATGCGCTTATACGTTCAGATTTCTTATGCGAGATCGATAATAGTGATAGAACTTTTTACGTAAAAATGGGAAGCCATACACTGAGCCACATCATCTTATACCGCTAAGCAAATACCAGGATTTTGATTATAGCTTAGATGTAATGGAAAATATCGTTTCATTATGTAGTCATTGTCATAATCTACTTCATTATGGAAGATTTGAAGATAAACTAGTGATTCTAAAAAAACTCTATAATGAAAGAAAAGATGCGCTTGAAAAATGCGGGTTACAC
Source organism: Ruminococcus sp. (assembly GCA_017960805.1). GTDB lineage: Bacteria > Bacillota > Clostridia > Oscillospirales > Ruminococcaceae > Ruminococcus. The sequence goes on along the minus strand of JAGCYM010000054.1, from coordinate 117 downwards.
ATTACATTCGATGAACTTGCAGAGTATTATAGGTGATTAAAATGGAAAATGCTGCATTTGTTACAACCATACATGATTTAATACATGTATATTCTCAGGAACAATTCACTGCTGAGT
>JAGCYM010000053.1 GCA_017960805.1 Ruminococcus sp. | reverse complement strand
AGATTCATCGGAGGCGTATCAGGAGCATCGAAAGCAACGCCCTTGGCATCAAGGTTGATAGGCTGAGCACGGTCGTATACCTTATCGGAAATAGCGAACGTGGAGTCATCGTTGTTAGCGGTACCGATGTACCAGATGTTCTGCGGGATGCGTATCTTGCCCTTGTCGAGGTTAGTCGGGTCAGTGCTCCATGTATTTGGAACGATAGCGAGCTCCCACTCGTCAGCGTTAGGCATTTCGAGGATGGAGAGCATTTCAGCGAAGTAATACTCAACACGGGCGATGTTCATCTCATCGAGGAGGATGAGGTTTACATCGTTGTTATAGCTTGATGAATAGATACGCTTGAGTACTTCTGTCTCGTTGAAGTTCTTCGTGAATTCGTTGAAGTAACCGAAAAGCTCAGTACGGTCACGCCATGAAGGCTGTACGGAAGCGATGGTCGTGTCGACCTGAAGGAACTTACCGAACGAGTACGGAAGTGAGGTTTTACCAGTACCTGAAATACCTTGCAGGATAATGAGCTTCGTAGAAGCCATACCGGCAACGAACAGGCGTATAGTCTTTGGTTCATAATAGAGGTGCATGCGGGAGCACGCGAAGTTTCTGAATCTGTCGCAGATGCCGGGAAGGTCGACCTCGTTGTCGTACTCCGGAGGGGTATATGTCTTGTAGAAGTTGTCGACTTCGATGAGTTTCGAGAATCGGTAGTCCGTAGTCTGGACAACGCCATCCTCGACTGTGCCGACCACAACCGGTGAAGCCGCACCTTCTTCTCCTTCTCCGCCAGCGAATACTGTCTGTCCTGAAGGAAGCGTCATTGTTCCGCTGCCGCCCATCTGAGCGACCTTCATCGCCATGATCTCGTCCTTTTCCTTAGCCATCTTCATTACTCGTCTCTGCAGGAGAGCTATCTCCTCGAGAAGGTCCTCATTGCTGACGATCGAGTGTCTGAAGCGTATGTATTTTCTTATAAACATGACAATCATGACGGCGATAAGAACGTATATCGCGACGACTATTATGATTGCGAGTACTGACAGGATCCAGCCAAGTGCGCCGAAATCCGTTGAATACTCCTTGAATATCTCAATGTAGTTCTTTATGTTGAAGATCTGCTTGACGCCGTTTCCGATTCCTCGTACGATCTCGGCATAGCCTTTCAGCATCTCGGACATAAAGGCAAAAAACCATTTTAGAAATCCGTTCATGATCTGCTCCGATTTTTAGCGTTATATGTTCACCGCACTGCCGCGGATAGCAGTTTTTTAATCTGCAGCCTTTACTGTCTCAACAGCGTCTTCCACTGCCTCTGCAACAGTATCATTGGCATCAAGTATCTTATCTTCTGCTGTATCAGCGATTGCTTCTGCTGCGTTTCCGATGGCCTCTGCCTCATCTGCAGCCTTAGACGCAACTGTTTCAGCAGCTGTTTCTACAGCGGATTCCGCCTTATCAACAAGCGCCTCAGCTTTATCAGCAGCATTGTCTGCAAGAGATCCGACCTTATCTGCTATATTTTCAGCAGTGTCCTTTGCGTTGTCTGCAGTGCCTTCAGCCTTCTTCTGTGCTGCGAGGTATTCCTCAATAGCGCGGCGCTTGATCTCATCCTCATCAACTTCTACAGACTCCGGACGCTTAGCCTCGATGATGGTAGCGATGAACTTGTAGAGCTCAAACAGGAAGAATATAGCCATAGGAATTACTATGCAGATAAAGAATCCTGTCTTTGTACGGATAAAGTCAAGTATCTTACCAACTAAAGGGAGCTTAACATTTGTCCAGCTTCCTATAACAGCCCCCTGTGAGATAATATCTGAGTCTTTTACTGCATTGTTATCACCCTTGGTGACGTATTTTACTGTACCTTCGTCGTTGATCACCTCAATGATTCTATGGGTGTTCTTTACTCTCTGACCCTCTATAGTAGTCCAGAAAGTGATTACATCATTTTCCTTGATCGCGTTGAAATCATCGATTTCCTTACAGATGATGAGGTCACCCTGCTTGAAGGTCGGTTTCATTGAATCCGACTCAACAGCCATCGGCATAAATCCGAAGAGGTTCGCAACACCGTTGTTCTTGCTTGATGAGAACACCATTATTGTAATAAGCAGTGCCAATATTAGGAAGATCCATGCCAGTACATTTACAAAGATACTTAGTGCCTTTTTCATAAGAATAAATCTCCTTTAAGTTGATTCCGTGATCTTGAAACTCATGCTGAGTTTCATCGTACCGCCGATGATATTGTCCAGACAGTCGGGATCATTGCCCTCGAGCCATATCACCACAGTGTATTTGTCTTTGTCCTTAGCTTTGAAACTATCGCCAGAGGTACGCATTACGACCGACGATGACAGGAATTCACTGTCACAGTCACTCTCCTTGCCTGTACCATTCGACTTTGTTTTACCGTAAACGGTTTTCTCTCCGTTCTTGTATACTGCTATACGAATTGCCTCGTCAACGCCCTTTGTCACGTTCTCGATGTTCATCTCGCCCGTGTAGCTCAGGGTATCATCGCCACAGTTTATGAGATAGAAGGTATAGGCGATGTAGTTGTCGCCGTTATGGCTTCCGTTTATCTTGTCAATGTTAGCGGGGAGATCCTCTCCGCTGATGTTTGTCATGTCGTAGACGATATTCGCATTAAGAACGGCATTTGATCTGTCATATTCAGGTGTCTCCGAAAGCGTCAGGCCCTGGTGCACCATATCATATTTGTTGACCTTTACGGTAAAGCTGCCGAACTTGTCGTAGAAGTAGGAGATCGCATATGCGACCGCAAGAAGAAGTATGAGGATTATTACAAGCAGGGCCAGTACTCGCATGAGGATGAAATGGCGCTTGACCTCTTTACTTTTTCTTCTAAGCTCAAGGACGTCTCTAACTTTTTCCTCCATTACGAGACACCCCCTTTTCATTTATGTCATGAGTCAGTTTTTCTTCTGACATATCTTTCTGTCATGTACTTGCCGGCAAGAGAACCCGCACAGTACGCGCACTCAAATGTATATAGAGTTTCCGCCTGCCTTGAGTTGAATACTCCGTCAGCTATAGGCTCCGCTCCGATATCGTTAACAAAGCCGATTATGGATTTCACGGCATTGTCAGAACGTTCATCCTTTCCAAGGAAGTTCGCGACTTCAGGGCTGAGCAGCACATAGTCTACCGGGAAGCCCGAGAGTCTCATCATCGGGCAGGTATCACCTCCGAAGTTCACTATCATGAAGTGGAAACCACGGTTGCGCATATGCTGAATGACCTGTGCAGCCCGTCCGTCTTTTTCCTCAAGAAGATTTTCAGATAGCTCAAAGCAGATTCTGCTCGTCGGCACATCATAACGTGAGAAATACTCCAGAAGAGTCTTCTCAGCTCCGGCCTCCCTCAGGAATCTGACAGGCATATACACTGATACCCAGCTGAAATTCAGTTCTCTCTCGACAAATGTCTTGTATGCTTCAAGAGCCTGTATGAGTTCCAGGTAAAAGAGTTTTACAGCCTGATTCGTTATCTCGCATACATCGCGATATTTATCAGGAGTAAGAACCCCCAGTTTCGGAGAGTTCAGCCGCGTCTGGGACTGGTATGCGGCGATCTGTCCGCTGGAGATATTTCTGATTGCGCGATAATGCAGTTCAACAGCACGAAGGCCGTCAACCAGAGACTTTTCCGCATTAACTCCCATACCGGCACCCCCCTTTTGCTATAACGCGCATATATACTCTTATACTATTTTATTATACCATGCCCACGAGCATATGTCAATGAATTAACTTATAAAAAAAGCGGTGGAAATTCGTTTATTTGCATAAAAATAGGCATTTCTGATACCATCGGTAATAACGGAGACAGATATTACATTTCGTTTTGAACCATCTTCTCAGCAAAAGCCGCTTCTTCATCATTCATATTCTTTTCTTCGGAGGCGATTTCTGCCTTCAGAACGCATTTCTTCATTGACTCAGAATGGATTGTGGGGTATAATGGAAATAGTGTTTTAAAAGACATGACCAGAAGTGGCTCAGGACTTCTCTGAACGGAGGTATTCTATGTCAAAAATGGATGTATACAACAAACTGTTCACTGACTGCACAATGGCGGAAATCGAAGGATTCACTCTCTTCAATATGTTCCACCATCATTACAGGCCCTTCAACTGCGCCCTGATCCTGGTCCAGCGTCCCGGAGCACGGATGGTAATGACAGAGTACGCCTGGGATCAGAAAGGATACTCACTGAAGCCAGAGGCCACCCCGATAGTTATACTTCAGCCGGGCGGACCTGTGAATCTTCTCTATGACAAGGAAGATGTATACAGCAGGAACAAGCAGCTGAGATTCGATGGTTTTGATGATGAATACAGATTCCCTGAAAAGGGAAAGAACATAGACGAGCTGACATATGAAAGATGGAAAAACGCTGTACACAGCAAAGGTATCCGTGTCTCTGAGAACCGTTCAGGAGAGGCAAGATACGGACGTGCTTCTTCTCTGAACGCTCCGATGCAGATTACTTTCGCAGCATTTGAAAAAGGCGTAAAAAAGACTAAATCAATACTTGCACACCATCAGATAGTCATTAATTTGAGTCTGCCGACACACGAAAAAGCTCTTACCATACTCCATGAGCTTGGGCACCTCTACTGCGGACATGTCCCTGGGAAGCGGACAGACAAAAATGGTCTGCCTCCATACAGATTCGAGGACCTTTTGACTGAGCTCAAGCGCATCAATGCAGAACAGGAGAAGATCCGGAAACAGCTTGCTTCTCTTGAGGCATCCGGGAGCAGCCCTGAACAGGCTGACGATCTTAAAAAGCGTGCTGATGAACTGAATGAATATGAAAGAAGGCTCATCCAGAAAAACAGGGATCCGAAAGAATATGAGGCGGAGCTTGTCTGCAAGATACTTTCACAGAGAAACAATTTCCAGAATGACTCAAGTGAAGAATATCTTAAATCTCATTCTCCAGGAGGAAAGATACCGGATATATCCCTTGAATCCGTAATGGAAGCGGTTGAAAAGATAGCCGGTATACTTGATATCTGACATACTATTTCAGAACTTGTAATTCTTCTTTTCAAAAAAGAAAGGATACTAATGAACGCACTTATTCAGCAAAACGAAAAACAGATATTCCATGTCCATTCCTACAGATGCAGACATGCTGAGGAAGTATCTGACGAAGAATATATACGGCTTGGTATCGAGCTCGGAGCGACTGATATATGGTTTACCGATCATGCCCCTTTCCCCGGTGATCCGTTCGGGGCAAGAATGAAGTTTTCCGAACTTGATGAGTATCTCGTAACTCTTTCTGATCTTAGGGAAAGTATCCGGAGATACGAGTCCACACAGGTCTTGAGACTGAGTACTTCCCGAATTTTGACAGAAGCGGATACTACGAGTATCTGCGTTCACTACCGGAGCTTGAGATACTTCTCCTCGGACAGCATATGTCGGAAATATCCTCCTCTCCCCTCAGGTACTCATTCTCACTTGACAAGGACTCACTAAGCAGAAACGAATACAGATATCTTGGCAGCGCGATCGTTCAGGGAATATCTTCAGGATATTTTGACGCTGTAGCACATCCTGACCGCATCTTCCGGAGATGTGATCTATGGGATGAAGGAATGGAAAGGATCTCAGACAGGATCATAAAGGCAGCCTGTGAGGCTGGTATCCCTCTGGAAAAGAATCTCTCATCCGCTGAAGACCCGATATATTACAGATCTGAGTTCTGGAAGAGAGTTCCCGAAAACGCGCTTAAGATAACAGGTTTTGACGCTCACTACCTGTCTGAACTGAGGTCAAGATACTCAGACGAGAAAAAGCTTCTGAAAGTCTTTGAATAGCTGAAACCATAATAACCATCATTTACATACAAACTGCAAACGGCTGTATTGATTATAATACAGCCGGAGATCACAAATATATTTATGACACCGGAGGCGACACTACAATGGAAACAATGTGCCAGGACTTTCTTGAGAGGATGAACAGACCGGCTGACGGTCTTACACTTGAAGAAGTAAAATCCAGAAACGAAGTGCATGGAAAGCTAACATCATGTTCGTACAATGCATCATCACAGGGAATGGCGTTTAACAGCAATACGCTTCTCAGCATCTCTGTCTCGGAAGCGGGTGACCCCCACAGGATCATATATGTATCCAAGGAATGCATGCAGCCGACTGTCACGACTATATACCGCACAAGCGAAAATATCCTTGCAAAGATACAGGAACTTGCGGAGCGGGAGAATCTGGCAGCGTGGTCAGTCCTTAAATACAATAACCCGTTCCCCTGTACCGACTACTCCAGCAGCGCAAGCATCTCACTCAATTTTGACGATACTTCAGTAGGCGGACATGCAGGTGTATATGTAAGCATAGACGTGAGTGCCGCATGCCAGCACGGCGGCGGTGATGTTGTCAAAGAGTTCCGTAATATACTGGAGAGCGATGCTGAGAATGCTGAAGTTATAAGCCGTAAAGAGAGTGCCTCACCGT
>JAGCYM010000052.1 GCA_017960805.1 Ruminococcus sp. | reverse complement strand
TATGGATAGACAACGACATCAAGCGCAAGGAAGAATACAGCTGTATCATAAAGGGAGCTGATAAGCACGAGATTATCCGGCTCATAAAAACGTTGTATCTTCGTCGTAATGAGCTTTCTGAAAGCGGAAAGAAGCTCCGTTCCACAGACGAGAATTATCTTATTGCTCCCCCAATTAAACCTTGCCACAATCCATAAGGCTGCATAATCAAAATGCTTTAAAATAGAGGGTTTTATATTTCAGGAAATTAAAAAACGGCAAGGTTTAGTTGGATTATCAATAGTAACATTTTTGCGATATTCGTTCATTGTGTATCACCTCCTGAGATAATGATACACCCAAATATTGTTATCCGCACATTTTTTTTCGGAATTTATCTTAAACAGCAGGAACACGCCTTATCTCTAATAAATATTCGGATAACAAAAACCTGCGGATAAATCCTCCCACAACAGAACTTTCAGTCTGTCCCTGCGTCTTCCGCAGAACAGAAATGCACTATTATCGAACAGATCAAGGTTATACTTCTGCTGCACTATTCCTGCAAGTCCGTCAATTGACTTCCGCATATCCGTATGTCCGCAGACAATGTAGATATTATCAGCTTTCAGGTTCTTCAGCATTGTTTCAGTCCTCTGAGCAGCGAATATATCATATTCTCCGAAACATCAGGCGGAAGAATGATCTCGATTCCGTTTTTACGGATAACGATGTTTTCCTGTGGGCGGACTTTCGGAACAACAGTTTCAGAATTGGTTGTACCGCTCTCTTGGATTACGCTGAGCGGTACAATTTCCTGAGTTTGCTGTACACTTTGTTTCAGCTTGTCTTTCTTTAATGCCGAGATTCGGGCGTAGAAAGTGTTCAGATTCACTCCGTTTTCAGCACACCATTCCTTGACCGGCATATTACTGCTTTCACATTCTGCAATCTGTTCCTCCCATTTCCTATGCAGCAGCTCCCGTTTTTCTTCTTTTGTAGTCATCATACTCACAGCTCCTCATAATATCTTGTAAAATCTCGCAAATACTCACGAAATCTCAGTTTTTCAAATTCACAAGTGTGGATAAGAGCTATGTTGTGGATAATTCATTGCATATAATGCAGAATATAGCGGATTCAGGGTATAAGAAACAAGGCGTCATCCATATTAGATTTTTCAAAGGCCTTGATGCAAACCCATTCCGTTACGGCAGCGAACCTCCTATGTCCAACGGGATCATTCGTCATGCGGAGTCCCAACTTCCTTCGTCCTGCCTGTCCATAACCGGGCGTCAGCGCAGCTCCTTTGCGAGGTCATGCCCCATGGTGATAATTCCTGCCAACTGCCGGCTCTTTCTTTACTTGTATCAACTAAGCTTCCGTTACAGCACCATTCGGTGGACGCTTCCTGTAAGTTCTGCTTTCAGGACTTACACCTGTTTATGCTGCTTCTGACGCATTATCAGGATGCCTGATATCACTTTTTAGTTTCTCGGGATCATAGTCTGCACCGCTTTTCAGCATTGTATAGAATACTCTTATCAGCTTATTGGATAATACCATCAATGATTGTATTTTTTTGATCGGATTATCTTTTCTGCTTGTGTAATAGCGATGTATTTCCTTGAATTCCTGATTGGTTGCTGTCAATGATAAGGCTGCCTCAAACAATAGGTATCTAAGCCTTTTTCGTCCTCGTTTGCTTATCTTTGAATTTCCGGTGTACTTGCCTGAACTGTTTTCTACTATTGCCAGTCCTGCAAGCTTCTGTAGCTGCTTGGCATTTGTAAAACGCCTGATATCTCCGACTTCTGCGATAAACCCTGACACGGTCTTCATTCCTATGCCTTTTATCTGCAATAATTTCTCTGCATATGGCACTTTGTTGACCAGTCTTTCTATCATATCCATTATCAGTTCATGTCGTACATTCAGTTTTTCGTAATCATCAAGCAGCATTGATATTTCTATTCTTGCGGTGCCGAGTCCTTCTGTATAGCCTATGCTTCGCTGTGCAGCCTCTACCAGGGTCTGTGCCCTCTTTTTGCCGGCTGCTCTCAGTTTTGCATCACGCCATATCTGATTGATCTTTTCAGCTCCGAGCTGTATTATATCACTCGGCAGTGCTGCCTGTTTCAGTATCATCATACTGCTGATCGCATCGAAGTTTCCGTATACTTCATTATATTCCGGAAAATACACCGAGAACCAGCGTTGTATACGATTCTTGCATCTGGTCAGCTCTGCTTCAACCTGAAATCGCATATTTGATGCATTTCTGATTTCTGCATACACACCTTCCGGCATATACGGATAAACGTACCTGCCTTCTGTGACAAGCTTTGCAATTGTTTTAGGATCTTTTCTGTCATTCTTGCTCGGCAGATGATCGTCAAGCTCCTTGCTGCGCTTTACATGAAGCGGATTAACGAGTACAGGTTTAATCCCGTTGTCCTGAAGAAATTTTGCGAGATCGAACCAATAATGTCCCGTAGGCTCCATGCCCGGTATAACGGTTTCCTTTCCGCTTTTCTCCAGTATCTGTGTTGTCCATTCAAGAAAGCCTGCAAATCCTTCAGCGTCATTTGTGAATATGAATGCCTTCTTTGTGTACTCTATTCCTCTCCAGTCGAACGCTCTTGCATAGTGCTTGTTGCTGCCTACATCTATTCCGACTATTAAATTTCCTTCTCCTACTTGCAAAATCTTTTCATTTTGTGTATAATTCATATTAGAACACCTTTCTGTAGTTTGTTTTACTAACTTTCGCTTCGTCAGTATTTACATTCTACTCTGAGGTGTTCTTTTTTGCAACCTCCGGTTTTTATTCTTTTACAGGAAGCTCCTTTCGGATTTTTTCTGTGATTATATATTAGCATCTTTTTCAGTTTGACGGAAGGGCCGGGTTTGGTTGGCGGTTACATTGAAACGCCGTATTTACGGCATTTTCTAAAGATA